>NZ_JACVPV010000002.1:0-97259 GCF_018881675.1 Polynucleobacter sp. P1-05-14
CTAACTTTTTTAGATAAGCGTTCTCCACTTCTAAATACTGCGCTTTGCGCAGTAACTCGTCATGTGTCAGCTCAGAAGATGGCCTAGCTAGTAGCGCTGCAATCTCACTTTGTTTTGGCATGGGCGGTCGGTCGTCCCTTGGGTTTGGATTGCAAGGCTGCAATACCACCTTCATTGTAGAGTTTTTGCCACATCCAAACCGTGCTTGGAGAAGGGATATTGAAGTGGGCAGCTGCGTAATGAAGGGAGACTTGGTACAAGTCGATGTATTGCAGGACTTGCATTTTGAACGACGCAGTATGGCGCACAGGCTTTGGGTTAAGCCCAGCAATGCCATGGAGCCGATGGGCTAAAACCCAATTACGGACCTGAGCATGACTAATCTTAAATAGATGGGCAACCCGCTTGAGGCCACCAGACTTTAAAAACTCCTTAACTACCTTTAGTTTGAACTGCTTACTGTATTTGCTCATAAAACAAAACCCCCTTGGTTGGACTTGATGTCCAACTTTTGAGGGTCAGTTCACGAAGGTGGTTTTTACTTTTTCTATCCTTCTACTTATTACTCAATCCAAGTAACAAAGTCTTCCTTAGGCTTTCTGACTTTTTTCAAGTTAAGTAACCAGTCCTCATCAGCCTTTCTATAGCCTAGCGGCAGCATGACAACACTGCGCAAACCTTTTGCTTTGAGATTGAGAATTTCATCGAGGGCTGCAGCATCAAAGCCTTCCATTGGTGTCGAATCTACCTGCTCGTACGCTGCCGCAATGAGGGCGGTACCGAGTCCAATATAAGCTTGCTTTGCAGCGTGGGTGTAATTAGTTTCAGCATCTCTTGCGGTGTAACCACTAAGCAGCTTCTGGCGGTAGATGTCACCAGCCTCGCTTTTGAAATTGCGCAGCTTCTCAGTCATATCAAATGATTGATTGATTCGATCTGCCGTATAGGTATCCCAAGCGGCAAAAACGAGTAAGTGAGAAGAATCCACTACTTGGGATTGGTCCCATGAAATGGCTTTAATCTTCTCGCGAATGGCTTTATTGGTGATTACAAATACTTCATACGGCTGCAATCCACTAGAGCTGGCAGTTAAACGAATGGCCTCCAGTATTAACTCAACTTTTTCCTGGGGGACGGATTTTGTGGAGTCCATTTTCTTGGTGGCATAGCGCCACTGTAATTTGTCAATCAAGCTCATTCTGATTTCCTTGGATTTAATCTAGCAATAGTGAGACAGTGTAATTTATAACGAGTGCTAGTGCTAAACGAGCTAATATGTAGGCATTCAATCTCAAAAGACTGCAATATGAATCAAATTGAAATTATTCGCGATGTCAGTGATGTGATGGATGCCCTTGGAGTCGCCGTAGTATCCATCGGTGTTTTATGGGGCCTCTTCTGTTTTGCAAAAGGCCTGATTACGCAGACGGCCGATATCGCCTATAAAACTTTTCGTATTCAGATCGTTCGCTCTTTGATCCTTGGTCTTGAAGTCTTGGTTGCGGGGGATGTGATCCGTACTGTAGCCATCAGTCCAACCTTGACAAGTGTGGCAGTATTGGGCGCCATTGTTTTAATTCGTTGCTTTTTGAGTTGGTCACTCACATTAGAAATCGATGGTCGCTGGCCATGGCAAACGCCTAGACCAGGTCAATCAGAGTAAGTAGTATTTACTTCAATAAGAGAAAGGGAGTCGAAAGACTCCCTTTGTTTTGCTGCAAATTGATTATTAGTTATGCAGCAACCGCTTCTTCTGGCTCGGTAACTGATGAGCGAATGAGGTAATCAAATGCTCCTAGAGAAGCTTTAGCACCTTCGCCCATTGCAATAATGATTTGCTTATATGGAACAGTGGTGCAGTCTCCAGCTGCAAATACTCCCGGCAAAGAAGTTTCACCTTTTGCGTCGACGATAACTTCCCCGTGCTTAGAAAGATCAATAGCGCCTTTGAGCCAATCAGTGTTTGGTAACAAGCCGATTTGTACAAAGATACCTTCCAGTTCAATATTGTGCTCAGTGCTGTTGGTGCGATCTTGGTAGCGCAAGCCATTGACCTTGCCATTGGCACCCAATACTTCTTTGGTGAGTGCGCTCATAACGACAGTAACGTTTGGCATGCTAGCCATCTTCTTTTGCAATACTGCATCAGCCCGCAACTTACTATCGAATTCAATTAAGGTCACGTGACTAACGATACCCGCTAAATCAATGGCAGCCTCAACACCGGAATTACCGCCGCCAATCACCGCTACACGCTTACCTTTAAATAAAGGGCCATCACAGTGAGGGCAGTAAGCAACCCCTTTGCCGCGGTATTCTTGTTCGCCAGGAACATTCATTTCTCTCCAGCGGGCACCAGTACTGATGATCACAGATTTGCTATTCAGAACTGCACCGTTGGCTAATTCCACTTCAAGACCATGATTCGTTTTGCGCAAAGCATTGGCGCGCTGTAAGTTCATGATGTCGACTTCATAGCTCTTCACGTGTTGCTCGAGCGCTTGCACTAATTTAGGTCCTTCCGTTTCTTTTACAGAAATGAAGTTTTCAATACCCATAGTGTCCATGACCTGTCCGCCAAAACGTTCAGCCACAATGCCGGTGCGAATACCTTTGCGTGCCGCGTAGATAGCAGCAGCAGCACCGGCAGGCCCACCGCCAATGACTAAAACATCAAAGGATTCTTTGGCAGAAAGCTTTGCAGCCTCTTCTTTGGGTGTTGAAGTATCTAGCTTGGCAACAATCTCTTCAACGCTCATACGGCCTTGACCAAATACTTCACCATTGAGAATCACAGTTGGTACAGCCATGATTTGGTATTGATCTACCAAGCCTTGATAAAGGGCGCCGTCAACCATTTCATGGGTAACGTTTGGATTGAGGGCTGCCATTAAGTTCAGGGCCTGGACAACGTCAGGACAGTTGTGGCATGACAAGGAGATGAAGGTCTGAAAGCTAAGCTTGTCATCCAATCTAGTAATGCGATCAATCACCTCTTGCTCTACTTTGGCGGGATAGCCACTGGCCTGCAAAATAGCCAAAATGAAAGAGGTCATCTCGTGACCCATTGGTAGGCCGGCAAAGGTAATGCGTGCTTCTTGATCAGTCTTGCTAACGGTAAAGCTAGGAATATGCTCACTCTTACCGTCAGTTTTTAAGCTGATCTTGTCAGACTGCTCGGCTACTTCATTTAAGAGCTCAAGCATCTGCTTAGAGCTGTCGCTGTCATCTAGGCTGGCTACTAGAACGATCGGGCTAACAATCTTTTCAAAATATACCTTTAACTGAGATTTGATATTGGTATCGAGCATGATGATTTCCTTGGGTATTTTTTTAGGTGAGTCTATTGGGCAGGATCTGGTCCTCTCCAATAGACTCTCTTAAAGAGAGTCTATTGATTACTGATTTAACTTAGATCTTGCCTACGAGATCCAAAGATGGAGTCAATGTTGCTGCGCCTTCTTTCCACTTAGCTGGGCATACTTCGCCTGGGTGTGCTGCTGTGTACTGAGCGGCTTTCAACTTACGTAAAGTTTCAGAAACGTCACGAGCGATTTCATTTGAATGAATCTCTGCTGTCTTGATGATGCCTTCTGGATTGATGATGAATGTGCCACGCAATGCCAAACCGGCTTCAGGAATATGAACACCGAACGCGTTTGTCAAGGTGTGTGTTGGGTCGCCAACGAGCGGAAACTTTGCTTTACCAACAGCAGGAGAAGTCTCGTGCCAAACTTTGTGTGAGAAATGAGTATCGGTTGTTACGATATAAACCTCAGCACCCATTTTTTGGAATTCAGCATAGTTCTCAGCTGCATCTTCAATTTCTGTTGGGCAGTTAAAAGTAAATGCTGCTGGCATAAAAATCAGAACTGACCAGTGGCCCTTGAGGGATTCGTCAGTAACCGTTACAAACTTACCATTATGGAAAGCTTCGGTTTTGAATGGTTGAACTGCGGTATTAATAATGGACATACTGTGCTCCTAGTGTTGGTTAATCAATTTCTTTAGTAACTACTACAACTAGAGCAATTTTGAACCTCAGTTGTTTATTTGTCTAATGAATAAATTTGATATTTATGATCGAATTTATAGATAATTGATTCTAGGGTCTCCAGCCTGCTTAAAACAAGTTATTTCAAGACTCTTGAAGAAAATGACCATTTTTTATGGGTATTTGAAAGGCTCGGGTGAGCCTTTGGGCTATAGTGGCCTTAATGCCATTAAAAGCATATTTTTTACTGATTTTGGAGAAATGACATGAGTTTGACGAAACATGGATTAATAGCCTTATCTATTACAGCACTTGCGCTCTTAAGTGCCTGCGTTACTGATGGCAAATACAATCAATTGGACCAGGCGTATAGCCAGCTTCAACAGGCCTACCAAGGTGATGAGGTGGAAATTCGTCAATTACAGGGCGAATTGCGCATTACTATTCGCGACAAAATTTTGTTTCCAGAGGGTGGCTATCGCCTAAATGCAAAAGCTGAGCAGGTTTTAGCAAAAATGGCGCCAACACTTTCTGGATTTAAAAATACAAAAGTGGTTGTTCGTGGCTATACAGATAATGTATCGATCGGAGCCGAGCTACGTAATCAAGGAATTGCTACAAACTTGGACCTCTCTTCAAAGCGTGCGGATAATGTAGTTGACTATCTTATTCGTAAGGGCGTTAGCCAAAGTTTGATTTCTGCGCAAGGCATGGGTGAATCTAATCCAGTTGCTTCTAATGCAACTCCAGAAGGTCGTGCACAGAATCGTCGTATTGAAATTACCTTGGTTGGACCAGGTAATTAATTCATAGCCCATATAAGGATAGAGAATGAAACATTTATTAAAGCTTAGCTCAGCAGCAATTGTTGCTATGGCGTTGACAGCATGCGGTACGCCCGATATCAAAACATCCTCAGCAGATTTTATAAAGGTGAACAACGGTATTTTGACAAGCAGTTATGGCAAGACCATTTACACCTTTGATAAAGACCAGGCTGGTTCAGGAAAATCCGAATGTGTGTCAACTTGTGCGAATAATTGGCCCCCAGTTTATGTAGAGCCAGGCATCATGCTCTCAGGAGATTTTTCTTCTATCGCCCGTAACGATGGTCAAAAGCAGCTAACTTACAAAGGTAAGCCACTGTACTTCTTTGTTAAGGACAAAAATCCTGGCGATAAGACTGGTGATAACGTCAATAATGTATGGCATGTTGTAACGCCATAGTCTTTCGTTTTTAAATAGATATATGTAATAAATGCCACCCTAGGGTGGCATTGCCTTTCATGAAAATACTTTTATCACTTCTTATTAGCTTTTTTGTGTCAGCAAGCTATGCTGAGGACTTATTGGTCCCCGTTTCAAAATTTGACAACGACTCTCAGCGGCTAACCAATAGCAAGGTGTTGGAATTTTGGGGTTATCACAATTACGACGGCAATGATAATTATCAAAATATTCTTAAGCTTCGCTATTACAACCCTTTAGCAGCCGGCGAGTGGCGTGGACGTATACGTCTGGATACTTCTTACGCCTCAAATTACAACTCTATTTCATCGGCTAATAATTCAGGGCAGTACAGTGCGGGCAACACCATGGTGACGGTATGGGGTCAAGATCAAACTTTTCTGAAGCCCTTGGGGGCTTTAGTTGGTGGTCGCGTTGTATTTCCATTTGGCAATAACGGTCAGTGGGCAGTGGGGCCTCAGTTAGGGTGGTCTTTTTTGCCTGAGGTGGACAGCCTTTTACATGTGACTGATTTCTCGCCCTTATTGCGCTATATGTATGGTTTTGACACCAAAAATAATAGCCAAGTCATTAATCCTAGCCAACCAGCGTTGGTAAGGAATCTCCAGGTGTTCCCAACTATTGGCTTCCAGCTATCCCCAAACACGATGTTGCGTTTTTGGGATGAAAACGGCGCAGTCTATAACTCTGCTGGTGGAGGCTGGTTTGTGCCAATGGATGCCATGGTGACACATCGTTTCGCAAGGAGCTGGGTATTTGCAGTGGGGGCTAGCAAGCAAGTGGTTCAAAGTTATCACCAGTACGACTGGTCTACCTACGCGAAGGTCTCCTATAACTTCTAGAGCGCAAGCCTTTAAGTGTTAGGCCTACAGACTATAATTAGTTCCAAAATTTGTATTAACTATTTCCTCACCAATCTTATATTACATCGGTCCTTTTATGAATAAGAAAATTCTCCTAGCATTCTTATCAGTGTCTACATTATTTACTTCGATGGGTTTGGCTTATGCGGATGAGGAGCTTACGCCAATTCCTAAGATTTCTAATCAGTGGACTGTTGATGTAACGCCTTATGTCTGGCTCCCTAATGTTAGTTCTACACTCAACTACAAAGGTCAATACCTAAATACTGCTGATGCGAACATGAATAACATTATTAGCAATCTGAAGTCTGGGGCAATGATTTCTGGAGAGGCGCATTATGGTAGTTGGGGAATGATGGCTGATGTAGTCAGCGCTACCTTGCAAAAGAGCGGTACTACATCAGTTACTCCGGCGCCTGGTTACAACTTTAGGGTGGCGATGAAACCTACCCTTCAGCAAACCATGTTGACTGGCGCGGCTACATATAACCTTGTAAACAATAAAGACGCTAATGTTGATGGTTTATTGGGAGTACGTTGGATTAGTATGACCGCCACGTTGAACCTCGCGCTTGACGGAACAAATTATTCATTGAGCGACTCAAAGACTGTAAGTACCGTTGATCCGATTATTGGCTTTAAAGGGCGCTATCGCATCGCAGATTCCACTTGGTACATTCCTTTTTATGCTGATATCGGTAGCGGAGGTGGAACTACTAATGTTACTTGGCAGGCAATGGCAGGCGTCGGCAAGACTATTGAAAAATGGGTTGATGTCTCCTTGGTTTATCGCGGCCTCTACTATGACATGAGCAGCTCAAAGACAAACGGTGCAGGTTTACTACAAAAGACGACCTTTCAAGGCCCACAATTATCAGCAACATTTCACTTCTAATCCTCAATTCATTAGAAATAAAACATGAACCTCACTCTAAAAATAACAGCTACCTTAGCGGCAGTAGGTGTTTTTGCATCCCCAACTTTTGCCCAAGAAATTCCTGCCCGTGCGGGTATGGTTGCTGCTGAGAAATCAGGTGCTGTAACTGTTTCTGCCAAGTCGGCCGTGGACAGCGTTGACATTGCTAAGAAATTAGCAAATCCAATCGCCAATATGATTTCAGTGCCGCTGCAATACCAATTTAGCCGCGGTGTAGGCCTAAATCAGGGCGGCTCCGAGCAAACTTTATTATTTCAGCCAGTCATGCCATTCAATTTAGGCGGCGGTGACACATTCATCGTTCGCCCTATTGTTGCGGGTGTTAGAGAAACTAGTGTGCAAACTGCGCCTGGCCAATCATTTTCTGGATACGGTATTGCTAGCGTAACTCTTGAGTCTTTTTATGCACCCAATACCAACTCCTCTTGGATTTGGGGTATTGGCCCGTATGCGCAATCACCATCCGGTAATAGCGGTAAGTTTGGCTCACAACAAACTGGTGCCGGCGTGACTGCTGTTGTCTTGAATCGCGAAGGTCCATGGACTTATGGCTTGCTTGGTTACCAATCCTGGAACGTAGGCGGCAATCCAACTTTTGGCACACAAAATAATTTGTATGGACAGCCTTTTGTTGCTTACACCGATAAACAGGCTTGGACATATACAGCCAATATGGAAGCGCAATATAACTACGATACGCATCGCACATCAAACCCTCTATATGTAGGCGTTTCCAAATTGGTGGTGATTGATGGCGTGCCTTTCTCCTTTGGTGCTGGTCCTATGTATTACGTCAGCAATACACCCGGTGGGCCATCTGGTTGGGGTGCGCGTGCTACGGCCACACTAGTTGTTCTTAAGTAATTTGCTGCAGAGTTTCCCACTTATAAAAGATAGGAAGTTAATCATGAAAAAACGGATGTTTAATAAATTACTAGCCACTTCGGTTTCAGTTACCTTGGCATTTGCTCCATTGGTGAGTGAAGCCT
Organism: Polynucleobacter sp. P1-05-14; assembly: GCF_018881675.1. Classification (NCBI taxonomy): domain Bacteria; kingdom Pseudomonadati; phylum Pseudomonadota; class Betaproteobacteria; order Burkholderiales; family Burkholderiaceae; genus Polynucleobacter; species Polynucleobacter sp. P1-05-14. The sequence goes on from NZ_JACVPV010000002.1 coordinate 8,032, forward strand.
GTACTAGCTTCTTGCTCAAAGGTAGTGATGGTGGCTATGTTTATGGCCGCACAATGGAATTCGGTTTGCCTTTGAATTCTCAGTTAACTACCATTCCAAGAGCTTATGCCCATCAAGGAATTGGTGTTGATGGTAAGTACGGCTCAGGCTTGAATTGGAATTCTAAATATGCAGTAGCCGGCATGAATGCACTTGGCTTGCCTGAGTTGGTAGATGGCATGAATGAAAAGGGTCTCATCGGAGGCGTACTTAACTACCCAAATAGTGCTGCTTACCAGGCAGTTACCCAAGCTGACTCAGCAACAAGCATCAATTCAGTTCAGGTGCTCACTTACGTGCTGACAAATTTTGCTACTGTTGATGAGGTGAAGGCTGGTCTACCAAAGATTAAAGTCAATGGCGCGAAGTTGGCTGTTTATGGGAATCAGACACCACCAGTGCACTATACATTGCACGATGCCAATGGTAAAAGTATCGTAGTTGAGTACTCCAAAAATGGACTATCTATCATTGACAACCCAACGACTGTATTGACAAATGACCCTCCGTTTCAAGATCACCTCAATAGCATTGGAAGCTATGCCAATCTCTCTAAGGTAGAGAAGCCACCACTAGTCATTAATGGAGCCACTTACGCAGCACCGAGTTCTGGTAATGGATTGCATGGCCTTCCTGGAGATTTCTTGAGCCCAAGCCGTTTTATTCGCGCACTATTTTTATCAAACTCAGTGCCAACAAACTTTACCAACGCCCAAATGGACGGTGCTGCTTGGCACATTCTAGGAAGCTTTGATATTCCTCCTGGATCAGTGACCTTGCCAGCTAGTAATCCTTATGGTGGCGGCACTGGCGGTTATGAGGTAACTGAATGGAGCATTGTGGCCAACAATAAAACCATGGTTTACAACGTCAAGATGTTTGAAAACAATAATACGTATGCATTTGATTTGAAAAAAATGGATGTGAATGCTAAGGAAATGAAGTACGTTAAATTAGCTCAGCCAAAAATTGTAGTCCCGGTTAATTAATGGATTTAAATTCGGCTATCTGATATTAATAAGAGGCTCGCTTGTCGAGCTTCTTTTTTAATTAGATTGATGATTGCAATTGAAGTATGGTTAGTATTCTATAAATGAAGGTTTGATAGAGGCCCCCAGTGAACCTAAAGTCTAAAATTATTTATGCCGGTGTATTAGGTCTTTTCTCAAGTCTAGCTTCAGCGGTTCAGTTGCTTGATCCACCATCAACACCTAAGGCCACTGATATCACTGTGTTTGTGGCTAAAAAAATTGTCACGATGGATCCGGCGATTCCGAATGCAACCGCTGTTGCTGTTGCGGATGGGCGTATTTTGTCCGTAGGCTCTTTGGAAGATATGAAGCCTTGGACAAGCAAGTACCCTACGCAAATTAATCGGGATTTTGCTAATAAAGTGATGTACCCGGGATTCATTGAGCCACATGCACATCCTTTGTTGGGCGGTATTTTGTTCAACAAACCATTGCTGACACCATCGCCAATGCCAAATCCATGGGGGGCAGCATTTCCTGGGGTTGCTAATTTACAGTCAGCAATGACACAGCTCAAAAAATACTCTGATGACATCAAGGATCCGAACAAGACTCTGTTGGCATGGGGCTTTGATGTGGTTGCTATGGGAAAGATGCCTGACCGCCAACTTTTAGATCAGGCTTCTAGTACCAGGCCAATTGTTGTTTGGGACGCTTCTGGTCACGATATGTACGTCAATAGCGCTTTCATCAAGTTCTATGGCATCACACCTGACAAAGTCAAGAATGTGAAAGGCATAGGTATTGATAAAGATGGTCAATTGAACGGTCAGTTTTTGGAAATTCCTGCAGTAACTTATATTTTGGGTATTGCTGGAAAAGATATTCTCAATCCGAGTGAGATTCCGACTGACTATTTGTATATGAGCGATCTCATGCAGCAAGGCGGAATCACCACTTCTGGCGACTTAGCTTTTGGAACATTGAATATTGATATGGAGCTCAAGATTGCTAAGGCTTTTAGTCAATCCTCGGCAGGTGCTTTACGAATTGTTCCGGTCGTTTACGCGGAGCCTTTTATTCAGAAGTATGGTGATAAGGCGATTGCAGAAGCACAGGCCCTACAACAGCAAGATAACGACCGTTTGATATTCCAAGGCGTGAAGTTTTATAGTGATGGCGGTTATTTGCCAGAGACCATGCGCATGCAACATCCAGGTTATACCGATGGCAGCCTAGGATCATCAAACTACAAGTCAGCTCAAGACTTTGCTGCTGCAATGAGGCCTTGGTGGGATGCTGGCTATCACATTCACATTCACAGTAATGGCGATATTGGTAATCAAAATTCGATTAATGCTTTGCAGTTAATGATCGATGCCAAGCCGAGATTTGATCATCGTTACACAATTAACCACTTTGGCATTCCATCGACTGCAATGGTAATGAAGATTAAGGCTCTTGGCGCAGTAGTCAGTGCCAATATTTCTTATATTTCCGAGCGCGCTAAATTGGAGTATCCAGCCTTAGGTATGGATCGTGTGTCTTATGCGACTCGACTAGGTACCTTAGTTCGTAATGGTATTGTTACTTCCATTCATTCGGACGCGCCTGTATCTGCCCCTGTGCCATTAAAAGAGGCATGGACTGCAGTAACTCGTAAGGATGTGTATAGCGATGGCAAGGTGTGGGCTCCAGCGGAGGCGGTAACCGTCTCTGATGCGATGAAGATGATTACCATTAATGCTGCTTACACATTGGGTGTAGAAGATAAGGTCGGAAGTATTGAGGCCGGTAAGTTCGCGGACTTTGCAATTTTGGATGCCGATCCGCAAGCTATTCCCGCAATTAAAATTAAGGATGTTGGAGTGTATGCGACAGTCTTAGGCGGTAAAGTCATCCCCGTATCAGAAACCAAGAAGCCCAGACCCTTAGATTAATACCCTCAATTGAGACTGACTATTTAAACCTTATCAATCACCTAAATATGACCAATACACATCATTCTTTTTTGAAATGCTTTGCCTTAACTTTGCTAGCGGCATGCTTTCTAGCTGGCTGCCAATCGACCGGTCAAAATGGCAAGCCACTCACAACTGCAGAGATTATTCAAAAGCGTGACGCTACATTAAAGATGTCAAAGACGGGTCTTGATGCATTGATCAAGCAAAAACCGGATGTTCAAAAAGAAATTGATCAGGCGGCTGGATATGCAGTCTTTACGACTACCAATGTCAATATTGTCTTGCTGGTAGTAGCCCGTGGCGAGGGTGTCCTGTTTGATAAGCGTCGCAAAGAACCTATTTTTATGCAAGCGCTCAAAACAGGTGAAGGTTTGGGGGCTGGCTATCAAGATCAGTACCAAGTGGCGATCTTTAAGACCCCGGGTGCTATCGATCAGTTTTTGTTGACTTCGATTGATGGTCGTCGTGGTGGCATCGATGTAGATGCAAATTTTTCTGCTGGTTCTGGTGGTACGATTCGCTCCTTTAATCCCGAAATTACCTTCTATACAGTGGGACTCTCAGGATACGATTTACAAGCTAACTATGGCGGCACGCTCTATTTAGTAGATCAACAGATTAATAGTGCGGCTACTCTAGACAGTCTTCCAAAGAAGAAGCCCGACTCAAAGTAAGAAATAGAGTGTATTGATCTCTAAATGCTGATGGAGCCCCAGCTAGTAATAGCCGGGGCTTTTCTTTTGCCTGTATCTGGTAGATCTACTGGTTTTTCTCTATAGAAACCCGCCTGAACCAGAGTAGATTGGTATCTGGGATTACCCATCTGAAAGGTTGATATGAGCAAGAAATCACTTGATATGAATGCAATGCCAGGACAGCAAAGAGCTATTGATGCGACTAAGGCAGCTGGGCGCGTGGCGATTGAAAGTGCTCAGGCAATCGCACAGATTAATCAGCAGGCGACACAGGAATTAGCCGGCATGATTCAGAAGAGGGTAGCTGAGCTAATGAAAACTCAGAACCTTCGATCTGCATTTGAATTTGTTCATGCCGAAGTGCTGCAGGATGCTGCTAAAGAGATCTCTCAATATCACAACCAATTACTTCAGGTGCTTAAAAGCGGTAATCAAGAGCTCGCTGATATTGCTGAAACCATGATTCAAGAATCTAAGGCAGATTTAATTCACTTTGTAAATGATGCAACGGATAATGCGCCGCTTGGTAGCGAGGCTTATGTCTCTGTATTCAAAACCTCATTTAACAACGCATTGCAAAATTTTGAACTGATTCGCGCTGCAATGGCGGACTCATTTACAAATTTTGAGAAGAGCGTCGAGAATGTTGGCAATCTCGCCAGCCCAAAAAGCACCTCAAAAAAGAAGGGCTAGAGATTTAATATTGCTTCTGAAATTGCAGGGCGGTCTTAATGGTCTGAAAGTGAATATCTACTGTAGATGTCATTTCCTTTCCGTAGCCGCCCGCCATTGAAAACGCGATGGGTAGTTGTCTATCCAAGGCATACTGAAATACCGCCTCATCCCGTAAGCGCATTCCTGCTGTACTGACATTCAGCCTTCCTAGGCGATCACTTTCATGGGGGTCTGCACCAGCTAAGAAAATGAGGCAGTCTGGCTTGAAGCGTGAATCCAGTTGATCTAGGGATTGGCGCAGGGCATGTAAATAGGTGTCATCTTCGCAGCCATCCTCTAGACCCAAATCAAGATCGCTCTCTTCTTTTTTAAAAGGAAAGTTATTTTCCCCATGAATAGAGAGGGTGAAAATAGAATCATCATTTTGCAGTATCGATGCAGTGCCATTTCCTTGGTGCACATCTAAATCAATCACTGCAATCTTCAGGGATGAGCTAATCTCTTTTTGTAAAGTGCGGGCTGCAATAGCGGAATCATTAAAAACACAAAACCCACTACCAGAATCTCGATATGCATGATGGGTGCCGCCCGCAAGATTGGCGGCAATACCTTCTCGTAAAGCAGTTTTGGCTGCAGCAACCGTGGCGCCTGCTGAACGACGTGAACGTTCCACCATCTGCTCACTCCATGGAAATCCAATCTCTCTTTGCTCTTGCGGAGAAAGTCTTCCTTCAATGACTTTAATGAGATAGCTTGGATCGTGAGCGAATAGGATTTGGGTATCTGTTGCGGGTGGTGCTTCTACAAGCTCAATATTTTTTTCTCCACTCACCAAATCACGTAATCGAGAATACTTTTCCATCGGAAAGCGATGCCCCTCTGGAAGTGGCAATACAAAATGGTCGGTATAAAATGCCTTCACGCTTTTACATTTCCCTTGAATATTCTTTCAGGATATTCAAGGGTACAGTCTCTAGGGCTTTGATGTGAGTGCTTTCCAGTTTGATGGATGGCGCGCATTGGGCATTGAATGCCTCTACCCAGCGATTGATACATAGGCACCATTGGTCACCAGCCACTAACCCTGAAAATTGATACTCTGGTCTTGGGGTGATGAGGTCATTTCCTTTTTGCAGGCTAAATTGTAAAAATTCATTTGTCACAATGGCACAAACTAAGTGACTACCCACATCCTCTTCATTAGTTTTGCAGCATCCATCCCTAAAAAACCCTGTTAGGGGATCGAAAGAGCAAGGAATGAGGGGTTCACCGAAAACATTCAGCGCAACTTCTTTTTGCATAGCAACCTTAAAAATATCCGTGTCAGCCAGTTTATTGAATAAGCCGTAAACTTGCTGAACAATGACCCAATTAGAAAAGCTCACCTTGTTTTACGATGGCGCTTGCCCGTTGTGCCAGGCGGAGATTCTCTTTTTATCGGGACGCAATCAGCACAATCTATTGGGCTTTGTCGACATTAACTCAGAACAGTATGAACCTCAAAAGGTGGGGGTATCCTGTGAGGCTGCATTGGCAGCGATGTATGGCCAGTTTGCTAGCGGCAAATTGATCCAAGGCGTCTCAGTTTTTCCTGAGGCCTATCGTCGTGCAAACTTACCTCGTATGGCCTGGCTCTTTTCAAGAAAGCCACTTCAACCATTCTTGAAATTGGCATATCTCTTTTTTGCTAAGAATCGGCATGTGATATCTAATCTCTTTGGGCCAGTAGCGTTACGTTTAGTGAAGACTCGTTCGAGGGTGTCACGGAAATGAAGAAAGCCTATCCTCTTCTCATCGCTGCTCTACTGAGTTGCTTGGCATCGCTCAGCTTTGCTCGCGATCCATTGGAAGTGCCACCATATTTAAGCACTGCAAAACTACAAGGAAGCGGTCGACTGACTTGGTGGGGCCTACATATATACGATGCTTCTTTTTATAGGGTGGGCTCACTATCCTCATCTGAGTTTGCATTGGATATGCGCTATCAAAAATCCTTCTCCGGTAAATCGATTGCCAATCGGAGCGCAGAGGAAATGAAGCGCACTGGCGTACCTGATGAACAAGCCGCCCTTTGGGGTAAGGAGTTAGCATCATTCTTACCCAATGTGGAGTCAGGGCAAACTTTGACTGCTATCTATTCTCCTAGGCAAGGAACCATTTTTTATCATGACGATAAGCAAATTGCGCAAATACCTGGGGCAGAGTTTTCAAAAGCATTTTTTGGAATTTGGTTAGATCCTAAAACTAGCGCTCCTAAACTTAGAACAGAACTATTAGGACAGACCTGTCCGCCACCACTTTTTAATGAGGCTTGTTAAGTCATGAAATCCCTTTTTACACGCTTGATGTTTATAATATTTTGTGGAGCGCTTTTAGTATCATGCTCTTCGCCTCAGGTTTCTCAATATGCGGCTGAGAAACCGGCTTTAGACCTGAGTGAATACTTTTCTGGAGCGATTGATGCCTATGGCATCTTTACTGATCGAAGTGGCGAAGTTAAAAAGCGCTTTACTGTGCTGATCAAAGCAAATTGGACGATAGTTGAAGGTAAAAAAGTCGGAACTTTGGACGAACGTTTTGAATACTCTGATGGCACAAAGCAAACGCGCATCTGGACGCTAACTGAGCAATCTCCGGGTAATTACATTGGTAGGGCTGATGATGTGGTGGGTGATGCGCAAGGTCAGCTTGCCGGAAATGCGCTTAACTGGACCTATACCCTTGCTTTGCCGGTGGATGGCGCTATATATAACGTGCAATTTAATGATTGGATGTACTTAATTACCCCCAAGGTAATGCTCAATAAGGCCAAGATGAGTAAGTTTGGGATTGATTTGGGTGAGGTGACTTTGAGCTTCTACAAGCGCTAAGCAAAAGCACCGGATTTGTGTCACACTTTCTTGGAAGTCGCCTTTGGGCGCCTCATCCAAGGAGATCCAGATGAATCATAAAATCAAGCAAATTTCAATTGCTTTATCCGCTGTGGGAATGTTGTCATTAGTGGCATGCCAATCGATGGAGCAAGGTACTGGGCAAAAAGCCAGCGCAAATTTAGATTCAAGATCAGGCTCTCAGGCTAAGGGTGAGGTTATGTTTACCTGGCAAGGAGATGATGTTCTCATCAATGGTAAGTTTTCTGGATTAAAGCCAAACTCAGAACAAGGTTTTCATGTTCATGAAAAAGGCGATTGCTCTGCTCCGGATGCAACCAGCGCAGGTGGTCACTTCAATCCTGAAACAAAATCTCATGGCATGCCAAATAGCGGCATGAATCATGCAGGAGATCTGCCCAACATTAAGTCCGATGCCAATGGCAACGCAACTTACACTGCTAAGTTACATGGATTTGCTGTAAATACAGGTCCAACTGGAATTGTTGGTCGCTCTGTGGTTGTGCACAGAGACCCGGATGATTACAAATCTCAGCCTGCAGGAAATTCTGGCCCACGTATTGCATGTGGCTTGATTAAGTAATCACATCTATTTATTAAATTAGTACATACAGGGCATTTCATGAGAATCGAAGATACCGATCCAGCGCGACATGCAGGGATTGAATATCCAATGGAGGTGGGTGCTCCTGTGTTTGCACCCATCAAAGTGACTGAGGAAAAAGATAAGGCTGTTAACGTAGCTCGCCAAAATGCCAAGCTTGAGTACGATCGCATTATGGAGCAGGCTGAAGTCTTAATGAAGCAGGCTAAAGCATTACAAGCAAGACTAGATGCTACAGAGATGGTGCATAGCGCTAAATTTGGCTTTAATCCTATTCATGGAAAAATTTACCATCTGTACTATGACGGTAGAAATAACACTAATGTATTGATTCAAAACGGTCCGAAAGAATGGAGTTGTGGAATTCCAGACGGTTGGACTTATTCGATGGCAGTAAAGAAGTTAGGTGACAGTACTTGGGCGGTAATTGAAGAGGACTCTGTTGGCGCCCTTACTGTATGATGTTTTTCTCTATAAAAAAATAATTAGGTGACCTGTGACAAAAGCTCGAGTCGTTAGTCTTACTGAACTGGGTAGTGCGGATGTAATCAAAGTGATTGATAAAGAATTGCCACCACCTGCAAAAGGTGAAGTGCAGCTCCGTCAAACTGCCATTGGATTTAATTTCATTGACGTATATCAGCGCTCAGGCGTTTATCCATTAGAAATGCCTACGGGCCTTGGACATGAGGCTACAGGTGTGGTTGAGGCTTTGGGCGAAGGCGTCACTGATTTAAAAGTGGGTGATCGCGTCGTTTATATGAATGCCGGGATTGGCGCTTATGCAAGTGCACGTAATGTAGCGGCTGACAAATTGGTTGTTCTGCCCAGCAATATTTCTGATGAAGTTGCCGCAGCTGTTTTCTTTAAAGCAATGACTGCACAATATCTTGTGCAAAAAACCTATAAAGTAAAAGCGGGTGATGTAGTGCTCGTGCACGCAGCTGCTGGCGGCGTTGGTCAAATTTTGGCTGGTTGGGCAAAAGCATTGGGTGCATTTGTTGTTGGCACTGTGGGTTCGCCAGCAAAGTTTTCTGCTGCTAAGAAAGCGGGTTGTGATGCTGTTGTTGATTACTCTCAAGCAAATTGGGTTGAAGAAGTGCTTAAAGCCACTGGTGGAAAAAAAGCCAATGTAGTTTATGACTCTGTTGCTAAAACTACTTTCTTAGGCTCTTTAGATTGTGCTGCTCCTTTTGGAACAGTCGCTTTGTTTGGCGCTGCTTCAGGCCCAGCTCCAGAAATTCAGCCAGAGATCTTAAATAAGAAGGGCTGTCTGTTTTTAACTAGACCTTCTGTATTTCCACACAACGCTACTGCAGCTTTGTTAAAAGAAAACGCTAAAGCAGTATTTGATGCCATTGCCAAAGGGCATGTCAAAGTACAAATCGGCGCTAAGTTTTCTTTAGAACAAGCTGCTGATGCGCATCGTGCTGCTGAAGGACGAAAAGTTTCAGGCGCCATTGTGATGACTCCATAAGCTTAAGTGTTCTAGCGCACATAAGCCCCGTGTATGCGGGGCTTTTTTTATATATCAATCAGACGTAAGATAGAAGTATGAAAACACTTCTCAAAATACTGATCGCTACTCAACTAATTTTATTGAGTTCTTTGTCCTCGGCACAAATTCCTGAGACACAGCATTCACAGGGAATTTCTTACATCACTGGTGGGGTAGGTGAGAGTGAGACGGTTGCGATTTTAGCTGATGCAAAGCAATGGCCATTGCTATTAGAAATGTCTCAAATAGAAAATGGCAGGGGAGTCTGGATCTTCGGGGCAATTATCAAAATCATGAACTCAAAAAAACAGATGATTTTTGATGCCCAGGCAGATGGACCCTATATGCTGATTAATCTCGAGTCTGGCGACTATGTGATTGAGGCAGCTTACCAAGAGGTGACTCAAAAGAGAGTGCTTTCTATTAAAGCCAACTCACCGCAAAAGATCTCCCTTTTCTGGAAATAGTGCCTAAAAAATTGACGCATTGCGTCATAAGTCTCAACTTTCAATTTGGTCTATAGTTCCCTGATTACTACAATCATCAGGAGATGTATCAATGAAATGCCTTTCAGCTAAAAGCGGTTTGGGCGTATTGCTTTCGGCAATATTAGTTTCAACAGCCTCGCTCAGTATTGCGCAGAATTCTCCAGCTGTAGGTGCTCAGGGTAAGACTGAGGCACTATGGTTTGGACAGGCAGGGTTCCGGATTAAATCCCCTCAGGGAAAAATGATTCTGATTGATCCCTGGATTACTGGCGGACCGAAGACACCATCGATTTACAAGAATGATTTGGCGGCGATTGGTCCGATTGATGTGTTGCTAGTGACGCATGCACACGTTGACCATCTTGGCGATGCGCCAGCTGTGGCTAAGATGAATAACATCAAGTTATATGGTCCAGCCGATATGGTGACGCCACTAACTACTTTGGGAATTCTGCCAGCAGACTTGGGTTATCGTTTTAATAAAACGGGTCGCGTAACACCTGCGCCTGGAATCAAGGTAACCGCAGTTCAAGCAGAGCACTCTTCTTTATTGGTTTGGAAGAATCCGGCTACAGACAAAATGGAGTCACATCCCGCCGGCGAGCCTATGGGCTTCATTATTGAGCTTGAGAACGGTTTTAAGATTTGGCACATGGGCGATACCGGCTTGTTTAGTGACATGAAATTTATTGGTGAACACTACAAGCCTGATCTAGTGATGGTTCCGATTGGAGGAAATTTCACAATGGCTCCTGATGATGCTGCCTTTGCATTACGCACATGGATTAAGCCAAAGATGGTGATCCCAATGCACTACAACTCTAACCCAATGACTAAAGGTACGTTAGCCGAGTTTCAGGAGGCTATGAAGGGTAGCAATATCAAAATTATTCCGATGACTGAGGGTGAAACAGTTCAATTCTGAGGAATATCGAAGAATGAGCCTAAACCCCACAGAATTTGTGGGGTTTTTTATTGGATTTACTTGTATTTAGTTCGTATTAGTACTAAACTAGTTCTAACTAGTACTTTAAATAGGATTTATGAACTTTTTACCCGCCCTGAGAAACCTCGTTTCTTCATATCAAGCATTTGAGCGTTATTCAGCTCCGCATATAGCGGCAATGGGTTTAACAATGACCCAGTTTGATGTGATTGCCACATTGGGAAATCAATTGCCAATGACCTGTAAAGAGTTGGGAGAAAAAACATTAGTTACTAAGGGCACTCTAACTGGTGTCTTAGAGCGATTGGGGGCCAAAGGTCTTATTCTTCGAGAGACAAATTCTGAAGATGCCCGTAGTCAACTCATTGGATTAACACTAGAAGGTCAGTCTGTATTTGAAAAAGTATTTCCGGAGCATTTAGAGTATCTAAGTAAAGCATTTAAAAAATTATCGTCAGATGAATTAAAGCAGCTCGAAGAATCACTCAAGTTGTTGAAAGACATCTTTTAATCAAGTTGAAAATTTGAAGGAGAATGTAATGACTAAAGTAGCTGTCGTATTTCATAGTGGATATGGACACACCGTAAAGCAGGCTGAGGCTATTGCTAAAGGCGCTAATGGAACATTGATTGCCATTGACGCTGAGGGCAATATTACTGATGAACAATGGGAAACAATTAATGATGCTGACGCGATTGTGTTTGGCTCTCCAACCTATATGGGTTCGGTTAGCTGGCAATTTAAGAAGTTTGCTGATGCTAGTTCTAAGCCATGGTTTTCACAGCAGTGGAAAGACAAAGTCTTCGGTGGCTTTACGAATTCAGCAACGATGAATGGGGATAAGCATTCAACCTTGCATTATTTCTTTACTTTGGCTATGCAGCATTCTGGCCTTTGGGTTGGTACTGGATTGATGCCTTCGAATTCGAAAGCGGCTAAGCGTGATGACATTAACTACGTAGGCTCATCTGCAGGTGCAATGATGCAAACACCATCGGATGCAAGTGCTGATGAAGTGAATGCGGGTGATTTAGAGACTGCAAGGCTGTACGGTGAGCGCATTGCAAAAATTACCAAGCAGTTGCGCGGCTAATGAATAAAGTCAGATACACCTCAATTGCCATCATCTTACATTGGGTGATGGCGCTTTTGATATTTGCAACATGGTCAATTGCAATTGCTGTGGCTGATATGCCATTAAGCCCAGTCAGAATTACAGGAATCAGCTGGCACAAATGGCTTGGTGTCACCATATTCTTTTTGGTGGTGCTACGTTTGTTGTGGCGTGCAATTCAACCTGCTCCTGCATTAAACATCGCAATGCCAGCATGGCAAGAGCGTGCAATGAAGATAACCCATCTTGCACTGTACTTACTAATGCTTCTGATTCCGATTGTGGGCTGGTTAATGAGTTCCGCTAAGGGCTATACCGTCAACTACTTTGGCTTATTTGAATTGCCGGATTTGGTAGATAAAGATAAGGCACTTGGCCATCAGCTGAAAGAGATCCATGAGGTTCTGGCTAACGGCTTAATGGCTTTGGTTGGGCTTCATATTTTGGCTGCACTAAAGCATCAATTTATCGATAAAGATGGCTTAATAAGTCGCATGACCTTTGGAGGCTCTACCCATGAAAAGTAAATTCTCATTACGTTTTGAGATATTGGCACAAGCTTTATTAGCTATGCTATTTATTGGCGCTGCAAGCTCAGCTTATGCGGTGGAGTATTCATCTATTGATGCCGCGAAAAGCAAAATTACTTTTACAAGTAAATTGATGGGCTCAAAGATCTCTGGAAGTTTTGGAAAATTTTCAGGGAAGGTTGTATTTAACCCGGACGAGCCAGAAAAAGCGAAGGCCAATCTCATCATTGAGATCTCTAGCTTTAACGCTGGTGGAGAAGAGTTACAAGAAGAAGCAAAAGGAAAAGACTGGTTTAGTACAAAGCTCTTCCCAACTGCAAGCTATGTTACTGACTCTGTTAAGTCCACAGGCCCTAATAGTTTGGATGCCCATGGAACCCTAACCATTAAGGGTAAAGCAATACCACTGTTGATTTCTGTCAAGTATCAGCCGCAAGGCAAGCAGATGGTCTTTGATGCCAGCTTTCAGGTACTGAGGTTAGATTTTGGCTTAGGTGCTGGAAATTGGGCAGATACTTCCGCGGTTGCCAATGAGGTGCCAGTCAATGTTCACTTAGTCTTAAATCAAAAATAGTTTTACAAATTAACTTATCTAAACTCATTTTTACTAACTTAGTTATTCAATTTTTAATCAGGAGAATTACATGAAATCAAAATTACTTATCGCTTTATTTGCAACCATTGGCCTTAGCTCTGCTTTTGCTGCGCCAGTAACTTATGCTACTGATGCTAACCACACCTTTGCTCAGTTTGAATATAACCATTTAGGATTCTCTAAGCAGACCAGCCGCTTTAATGCGGTTACTGGAACTGTAACGATTGATCAAGCAGCTAAAAAAGGCAGTGCAGATATCACTATTGATACGAAATCTGTCGATACAGGATCTGCTTTATTTAACAATCACATCCAAGGTGAAGATTTTTTATCTACAACCCAATTTCCGACTGCTAGCTTTCAATCAAACGATATGATTTTTAAAGGCGACAAACCAGTTGCTTTAAAAGGTGTGTTGACATTGAAGGGTGTAAGTAAGCCAGTTACATTGAATATCACTAATTTTGAGTGCAAAAAACATCCAATGTCTGGCGCTGATTATTGCGGTGCCAATGCTGAAACAAAAGTTAAGCGCACAGAATTTAATATGGGTAAATACGCGCCGAACGTAGGTGACGATGTAACCATCATGATTGCTATTGAGGGTTCAAAAAAGGATTAATTCCTTTTGTTGGGCTGATGTCATCTGAAAAACCACCTACGGGTGGTTTTTCATTCTCGGCCGACTCGGTTTATAATTACATAAGTAATTGAATTAAAAGGGATTATTCCTTTAATTCCACTTTTGCTGGTTTGACAGCTCTTAGAGGCTCTTGGACAATGCCATGGGTGGTTGATTCAAGCCCCAAGCCCTCATGACAGTTGATACTCATTCCTCCTCCAATACACCGCATTTGATGCTTGAAGCTCGTGCGCTGACTTGTATTCGTGGGGAGCGACAATTATTTCTGAATCTGAATCTGACAGTGGCGGCTGGAGAGTGCCTGCATGTGCGCGGTGAGAACGGGGTCGGAAAAACTAGCCTCTTAAGACTCCTGACGGGACTTTCTAAACCAGAGGCGGGGGAGGTTCTTTGGAATCATCAATCAATCGCTAAAGATCCTTCTATATATCATCGGGAACTTTTATTCCTGGGGCATCGTGATGCTCTGAAGGAAGATCTGACTGCCTTGGAAAATCTGCAGCTGTATGCAGTCCTGGACGACATTCATTTGCCAGGTGATAAGGCTTTAGCAGCGCTCTGGCGTTTTGGTTTGCGTGGGCGCGAGAACCTACCGGTCAGTTGTTTATCGGCTGGACAAAAGCGTCGAGTCTTAATGGCTCGCATGTTGACACGTCAAGCCAAGTTGTGGATCTTGGATGAGCCGTTCAACGCACTTGATATTCATGCTGTTCAAGATTTACAAGGACTAATAGCAGAGCATGTAGAGCAAGGTGGTCTAGTGGTACTGACTAGCCATCAAGCGGTGGATCTTCCGCATGTGAGGGTGCTAGATCTATGAATGCTTTACTAGCCATCATTCGCCGTGATTTGCTCTTGGTTATGCGCCGCAAGAGCGAGGTGCTCACAGCCCTCTTCTTTTTTGTCGTAGTGACTAGTTTGTTTCCATTGGGTATTGGTGCGGATGCTGCTTTACTTCGCAAGATTGCTCCTGGGGTTCTCTGGGTTGCAGCCTTACTGTCTACCTTATTAGGCTTGCATCGGATGTTTGCTGCCGATTATCAAGATGGCGCTTTAGAGCAGCTTGCCTTGTCGCCGCAGCCTATGGTCTTGTTCGTAACTGGAAAAATTGTTGCCCATTGGATTGTGAGTGGACTACCGCTCGTGCTCTTGGCCCCGATCATTGGTATTCAGTTTGATCTGGATGCTAGTTCTTTGTATGTACTGATGGGAACCCTATTATTAGGTACCCCGGTGCTATCCTTACTAGGCTCCATAGGTGCAGCGTTGACCTTGGGTGTCAGAGGTGGCAGCGTGTTATTAAGTTTATTGATACTGCCGTTATATATCCCAGTTCTTATTTTTGGTGCTGGCGCCGTATATGCCAATAGTGTGGGCTTGGATGCCTCAGGCCATTTTTCATTGCTGGGCGCGTTATTGATTTTGGCTTTAGCATTTGTTCCTTGGGTAAGTAGTGCTGCTGTAAAGATTGCAATTGAATGAATCCGATAAATACTTTTTCTAATCACCGCTTAGTTAACTGGTTTAAGTTATCTAGCCCCAGCACTTTTTATCCGGTGGCGGGTAAGCTCACCCCATTCTTCTGGGCCTTGGCTTTTTTATTTGGCGCCGCTGGTTTGTGGGTTAGTTTCTTTGTTGCGCCGGTGGACGCTGTGCAGGGGCAGGGCTATCGCATTATCTTTATTCATGTACCCGCATCCTGGATGTCGATGTTTATTTATTTAGTCATGGCCACATGGGCAGGACTAGGACTGGTCTTTAATACGCGTTTGTCTGCCATGATGGCGCAGGCTCTTGCCCCTATAGGTGCTTGGATGGCATTTTTATCTTTGTGGACCGGGGCATTTTGGGGTAAGCCCATGTGGGGTGCCTGGTGGGTTTGGGATGCTCGGCTTACTTCAGAATTAATTCTTCTCTTTCTGTATTTGGGCTTTATTGCATTGCGAGCTTCTATTGATGACCCTCGCCGTGCCGATAAGGCGAGCGCAATTTTGGCTTTGGTAGGCGTTGTAAACGTGCCGATCATTTATTTCTCGGTGAAATGGTGGAATACCTTGCATCAAGGTGCCTCCGTTTCACTCACAAAAGCCCCGGCGATGGCACAAACTATGCTCTGGGGTATGTTGTTGATGGCTTTATGTCTTTGGATGTACACCGTTGCAGTCACCTTAATGCGAGTGAGGGCAATCATTTTGGAACGTGAAGCCCATGCTGATTGGGTGAGACAATCAATTGAGGTGAAAATCTGATGTGGAATAGCCCTTCTGAGTTTTTTGCCATGGGCGGCTACGCACTGTATGTGTGGAGTAGTTTTGGTGTTTGTGTGCTGATATTGATATTGGAGCCCCTCATGGTGCGTGCTCGCTTTAGAGCAATCGTACGTCGGTTGAAGCAAGAGCAATTAGCCAAGCAGTTTGATAAAGAGATTAGTAAGTGAAGCCTAGATATAAACGTGCATTAATGATTATTGCAGCGCTGATCGTAATTGGTGTAGCTGCACTCTTAATTTTGAATGCACTTAATAGCAATATTGCTTTATATGTCACTCCAAGTGAAGTGTCAGCAGGCAAAGCGCCTCAAAGCCAGGCTTTTCGAATTGGTGGCATGGTGAAAGACGGCTCTTTAAAGCGCGATGGTCTAACCGTGCACTTTGTGATTACTGATCTGGTAAAAGATATTCCAGTAGCATATACAGGCATCCTTCCTGATTTGTTTAAAGAAGGTAAAGGTGCCGTGATCCAAGGTCGCATGAATGCCAATGGTGAATTTATTGCTAGCGAAGTACTGGCTAAACATGATGAGAACTACATGCCTCCTGAAGCCAAGCATGCCTTAGAGCAAGCTCAAAAAAACGGAACGAATAAATGATTCCTGAGTTTGGGCATTACGCACTAGTTCTGGCGCTTTGCATTGCTCTCATTCAAGGGGTTTTGCCCTTGCTGGGCGCGCACTATGGCCGACGCGACTGGTTGGTGCTGGCAAGACCTGCTGCGCAAACGGTCTTCTTATTATTGGCGATTGCTTTTGGAATCTTGGCTTGGAGTTTTTACGCCAATGATTTTTCTGTGCTTTATGTTGCTGAGCACTCTAATTCACAGCTACCGGTGATTTATCGATTAGGTGCAGTATGGGGTGGACATGAAGGATCGCTCTTGTTGTGGATTTTCTTGCTGGCTACCTGGACCATTTTGGTTGCTCAGCTTTCTAAAGCATTAGATGACTTTATGGTGGCGCGAGTAATTGGTGTTTTGGGGCTGGTCACTAGTGGCTTACTCCTGTTTGTTTTAACAACCTCAAATCCGTTTGAGCGTTTATTGCCAGCCGCTCAAGATGGCCGCTCATTAAATCCACTCTTGCAAGATCCGGGCTTAGTATTTCATCCGCCAATGTTGTACATGGGTTACGTCGGTTTTTCAGTGGCTTTTGCATTTGCGATTGCCTCCTTATTGTCCGGAAGATTGGATGCAGCTTGGGCTCGTTGGTCACGTCCTTGGACAACCGCTGCCTGGGTTTTCCTGACCCTCGGTATTGCTTTGGGTTCATGGTGGGCTTATTACGAACTGGGTTGGGGCGGGTGGTGGTTTTGGGACCCTGTTGAGAATGCTTCGTTTATTCCTTGGCTCGTGGGTACTGCCTTATTACATTCTTTAGCAGTTACTGAAAAGCGCGGTGGCTTTAAGAGTTGGACTGTGCTCTTGGCGATTACCGCCTTCTCTTTATCGCTACTAGGAACCTTCTTGGTACGTTCAGGCGTTCTGACCTCAGTTCATGCATTTGCAACCGATCCAAGGCGCGGCATCTTTATTCTGATCTTCTTATCACTCGTAGTTGGTTCGTCCCTGATGCTGTACGCATGGCGTGCGCCTAAGAGTTCGATGGGCGGCAAATTTAGTTTGAGCTCCAGAGAAACATTGATTTTGCTTGGTAATGTCTTTTTAGTGGTTTCTGCCGGATCTGTTTTGCTAGGCACCCTATATCCATTGCTGATTGATGCTTTGCATCTAGGTAAGATTTCTGTAGGTCCTCCTTATTTCAATAGCGTATTCGTTCCCATCATGGTGCCATTGCTGGTATTGATGGGTATCGGCCCATGGGCAAGCTGGAAGCAGAGTAATTTAATTGGCATCATTAAGCGTTTATGGATTGCAGGCGCAGTTGCTCTGATTGCAGGCGTTGGAATTCCCTTAATCATGGGGCAATTTACTTGGCTTGCAGGCATGGGCTTCATGTTAGCTTTTTGGGTCATGGCTTCGGGCTGCATGCAAATCGCTCGCCAAGCTAAAGCAGGAAAACCAACCCGTTCCTTTATTGGCATGCAAGTAGCGCATCTAGGTATTGCCGTTTTTGTTATTGGCGTCACAATGGTCGGCGCTTATCAGGAAGAAAAAGATGTGCGCATGTCCGCTGGCGATACAGTAAGAGTTGGCGGGTATCAAATCCAGCTTCAGGGCGTTAGCGCTGCTCGCGGTCCGAATTACCAGGCAATACGTGGCACATTCCTGCTATCTAAAAATGGCAGCGAACAGATCAGTCTTTATCCAGAAAAGAGAAGCTACTTTTCATCGACGATGCCGATGACTGAGGCAGCGATTGATGCTGGGTTCACCCGCGATATCTATGTATCGCTAGGCGAGGAGCTGAATGACCAATCCTGGGCAGTACGTGTTTACTATAAGCCTTTTGTGGATTGGATTTGGGGTGGTTGCCTGTTGATGGCATTAGGTGGCGTGTTGGCTATGTCAGATAAGCGCTATCGACTGAAGTTAAAGAGCAAGTTCGCATGAAAGCAAAATTTTTAATCCCCCTGATCTTGTTTGTAGGCTTGGTAGTCTTTTTGGCTATTGGCTTAAATCGTGATCCACATGAGGTCCCATCGCCTTTAATTAATAAGGCCGCTCCTGCGTTTGAAGTGCCTCAATTAGCCGATGCTAATAAAACATTTTCACCGGCAAGTATGAAGGGTCAGGTATGGATTCTGAATGTTTGGGCATCCTGGTGTGTAGCTTGTCGTGAAGAACATCCGGTGTTGGTTGAGCTTTCCAAGTCCCAAATAGCGCCAGTGATTGGTTTGGACTACAAAGATAATCGTGAAGATGCTGTAGCGATGCTGGCAAAACAAGGTAACCCTTACACACTCTCCGCCTTTGATGGCAATGGACGTGTTGGTATTGATTATGGTGTCTATGGGGTGCCTGAGACTTACATCATCGATAAGGCAGGAGTGATTCGCTTTAAACACATTGGCCCATTAACAGTGGATTTATTGAATCAAAAAATTTATCCAATGTTGAGTGAGTTAAAGAAATCATGAGGCGAATTTTATTAATCGCCGTTTGCGTATTTAGTTTAGGCAACGCGTTTGCTAAAGATGCTGCACCACTCGCGGATGATCCTGTAACAGAGCAGCGCCTCATTAGTATTTCAGAAGAAATGCGCTGCCTAGTTTGCCAGAACGAGTCTTTGGCTGGCTCACGTTCTGATTTAGCAAATGATTTGCGTCGTGAAATTCGGATATTGATCAAAGAAGGTAAGAGCGATGATCAAATCCGCTCGTTTATGGTTGAGCGCTATGGCGATTTTGTACTGTATCGCCCGCCAGTGAAGCCAGTGACCTGGTTGCTATGGATTGGCCCATTTGTTATTTTGGGTCTGGGTATTGCTGGTTTATTAATCTATTTAAGACGTAGAAATAGTAGTCTGCCTGATATCACGCTGACTGATACTGACAATCAAAACATTGATGCACTTTTAAATGCAAGCGATAAGAAAGAGGGATGAAATAAGTGACTAGCTTTTTGATCCCTGCTTTTTTACTCTTGGTTCTGGTGTTAGTGCTATTACTGCGCCCCTTCATCTTCCCCGCAAAGAGCTCTGCGACATCGCGTCGTCAGATGAATGCCACCATATACCGAGAAGAGTTGGATAAATTAGAGGCCGAACATACAGCTGGCGTAATTACTTCTACTGATTATGAAATTGCGCATGCAGAAATGCGTCAGAGACTTTTTCAAGACACCATTGAAGAAGACGACCGAGAGGTTGCGGGCTCTTCAAAGAAGACTGCAATTGGGCTGTGTATCTTTATTGTTTTGCTCTCCTCGGCGCTGTATTTCTCCTTGGGGGATGTTGTTCGAGTAGCCCATAACAATTCTGAAAAACCAGTTACCCAGGAAGGTTTCGAAAAAATGGTGGCTGAATTTGCCATCAAAATGGAAAAAGATCCTGGCAACTTAAAAGGCTGGGCGATGTTAGCTCGCTCCTATCGAATCTTGGGCCGTGATGAGGATGCTGCCAAGGCATACGCACGTGCTGGTAGCTTTATTGATTCTGATCCGCAATTGTTAGCCGACTATGCAGATGTATTGGCAAGCAATGCAAATGGGAGTTTTGTTGGGAAGCCTTCGCAGTTGATTAATCAAGCCTTAAAGCTGGACCCCAATAACATGATGGCACTTTGGCTTTCTGGAACCGCATCTTATAACGCTAAAAATTACAAGGCAGCGGTGCAGTCCTGGGAGAAGCTTGCGCAACAACTTCCGCCCAATACGGATGAGGCGCGTGCTATTCAAGGATCGATTGCTGAGGCGCGCTCTAAAGGTGGTCTGACTGCTTCAGTGCCGGTTGCTCCAACCGGAAAAGGCATTAGCGGCAAGATTGAATTATCTGCTGACCTGAAATCTAAGATTAACCCTGGCGACATTGTGATGGTAATTGCACGTAAACCTGGTGAGCGCATGCCTGTTGCTGTCTTGAAGGTGCCTGCAACTGACTTTCCAATGAGCTTTATATTGAATGATTCATTAGCCATGAATCCCAGTGCGCCTCTCTCTCAATTATCTGAGGCGAGTGTCGAGGTGCGCATTTCTAAGACTGGGATGGCAAAACCGGAAGTGGGGGATTTAATTTCTTCAGTGCAGACAATTAAAGTCGGCACAACTAATGTTCGCCTACTAGTCGACCAAGTTCGCCAGTAACGTTTTAGCCTCTACCCACAAATGGCATATTGGTTGCCATAATCGTCATCGATAGAATATTACTTTCTAGTGGCAGTTGAGCCATGTGCAGCACTGCCTCGCCAACATGATTAACATCCATACGTGGCTCTACCTTAATGGATTGATCTGCCTGCATGATTCCAGCAGCCATACGCTCAGTCATTTCTGTGGCGGCATTGCCGATATCGATTTGACCGCATGCGATATTAAAAGGGCGTCCATCTAATGCAATGGTTTTGGTTAAGCCGCTGATGGCATGTTTAGTTGCCGTGTAGGGTGCTGACATTGGACGAGGTGCATGTGCAGAGATCGAACCGTTATTAATAATTCTGCCACCTTGTGGAGATTGCGCTTTCATCATACGAATCGCTTCCTGTGAACACAAGAACGCACCACAGAGGTTGGCATTCACTACATTCATCCATTGCTCATAACTCAGGTCCTCCATTGGTATGGCAGGGGCTCCCATACCAGCGTTATTGAAGAGCACATCAATGCGACCAAATTTATTGCTAAGTGCTGTAAATAGCTTTTTGACTTCATCGGGTTTGCCGACATCGCAAGCAACCGCTATACAGTTACTTTGATTACCACCAATATCAGTAATAGCCTTTTCTAATTTATCTAGATTGCGTCCAGTAAGGACCACTTGATAGCCTCCCTTGAGGAGGGCTTTGGCAGCTGCCCGCCCAATACCAGTTCCTGCACCGGTGACTAGGGCTACCTTGGTTTTTGCTGAATTCATCATGTTCTTTGAGGCTGCTTAAAAGTATCATCTTATCGTGATTTATTAGGCTTGATTTGAAACCTTTGCCTATTGCTTTGCTCGGGGCATAATGCAAAAAACAAAGAGATTTCCATGAATTTCATCAAAAGACAAATTTATAACCCCTTGGCCCTAACAGCAGTCTTTTTTGTCCTGTTAACCATCCTTTTTGGCGTATTGTGGGTTTTAGTCCCGCCACCACCAAAGTCAATCGAGATGGCTACAGGTTTTCCTACTGGCCTGTATTACCATTTTGGCGAACGCCTTAAAACAGAAATAGCCAAAGAGGGTGTTGATCTAAATATTCGATCCACGGGCGGAACTTTAGGTAACTTAGCTCTTTTGAATGACCCTAATTCTGGGGTTGATTTTGCAATGGTGCAGGGTGGTGTTGCTAATGTTCCCGAATATCCAAATTTGGTTTCGATAGCCGGAATGTTTTACGAGCCAATTTGGGTTTGGTATCGTGAGGGCGCATTTAAAAATGATGGCGGCCAACTCAAGATTTTAAGTCAGCTAAAAGGTAAGCGCGTCTCTATTGGTAATGATGGGAGTGGTACTTTAGCACTCACTCAGAATTTGTTGCAGACTAGCGGCATTACAGATAAAGAAATTGGCGCGCAGAAATTAAACCCTGATGAAGCAATCGTTAAGTTAAATAATGGCGAATTAGATGCAGTATTTATTGTGGCAGCTGCAGAGGCGCCCATCCTGAAAAAGTTTTACGCTATCCCTGGCATTCGCTTGATGGATTTTGACCAGGCAGATGCATACACCAGAAATCTTAGCTATTTATCCAAGGTCACCGTACCCAGAGGTTTATTGAGTATTGAGCATGATCAACCTCATCAGGATATCCAGGTGATGGCAGCTACTGCTACCTTGGTAGCCCATGACAATGTAAGTCCGGCCATGGTCTCACTCTTATTAAGTGCTTCTTACGATATTTTGAAATCCTATTCACGATTACAAAAGGTAGGCGAGTTTCCCTCTGGCGCTGGATTGGATTTCCCATTGCATGCGGATGCTGAGATTTACTTAAAGGATGGTCCTTCATTCTTACATCGTCACTTGCCATTTTGGACTGCAGTATGGGCTGGACGTTTCGTCAAAATTGTCATTCCATTGCTAGTCATTTTGATTCCATTATTTACTTACATTCCAACTACCAAAAATTTCTTATTGCGACTGAAGTTAGCGCAGGTATATGAAGAGCTTAAGGCGATCGAGAGAAATGCTCAAGATCCCGCTTTAAAAGAAAAGAATTTCAAAGATCTCGAGGATATCGAGAGGCGCGTTGGAAATATCAAAGTATCCATGTTGGATGCCAAGGAGTTGTATGACCTCAAAGGGCATGTGGGTGAAGTGCGGCACCGCCTAAATTTGGTTAATTAAAAGGGATCTGTAAATGAGCAGGCTAATTCAACATCTATTTTTAGCTTTAGGCTTGCTTGTCTCTATTGGGGTGCAGGCGCAAGCCTACCCAAGCAAGCCTATATCCATGGTAGTTCCTCAGGCGGCAGGTGGTACCAACGACATTGTGGCGCGTCTAATTGCGCCATCATTTGGTGAGGCTATTGGCGCATCGATTGTTGTTGAAAATAGACCTGGTGCCGGCGGCAATATTGGCACCCAAGGTGTTGCACGCTCAAATAAGGATGGCTATACCTTGCTGCTCACTATCAATAGCGCTCAAGCCATCAATCCCTCCCTATATAAAAATCCTGGTTTTGATCCTATAAACGATTTTGTTCCTTTGTATTACATTGGAGCAACGCCTTATGTACTGGTTTCTCCGCCGGGGTCTCCTTATAAAACATTGGCGGATGTTGTTGCTGCTGCTAAGAAGAGGCCTGGAGACTTGTCATATGCCTCAGCTGGTAATGGCACGATTAGTCACTTATTGGGTGCCATGCTCAATGCGAGCGCCGGTATTGAAATGCAACATATCCCTTATAAGGGGGTAGCACCAGCAATTAATGATGTATTGGGAGGGCAAGTGCCACTGGCATTTGCAAGCTTGCCATCTGCACTTAATTACATTAAAGCGGGGAAACTTCAAGCGATCGCGATTAGCTCTGCAAAACGTTCTAGTGCTGCACCAGAAATTCCGACGATTGCAGAAACTTACCCTGATTGTGTTGGTGAGGTATGGGTAGCAATCTTTGCTCCTGTTGGCGTCAGTGCAGACGTAATAAAGAAAGTACAAGCGGCAATGGAGAAGATCCTGGCTAAACCAGAGGTCCGCGAGAAGTTATCTGCACAAGGCTTGGATCTTGCGCCTGTCCCTACTAATAAGTTGAGCGCTTTATTAAAGGATGAGTTGGCTAAGTGGGCAAAAATTGTGAGAGCATCCGGGGCGCAGTTGGATTAACGTATTTTTGCTGCTTGACCTAAAATAGACCCATGACAATTACTGGCGTTGCGCCTACACTGACCCCCTTAAAGCAGATCGATCAAGCTTTGCGTGATGACGGCTTTGCGGTAGTGTCTGCTGAGACGGTCGCTGAATTTAGTAATGTAGATCTATCTAAGCTTCAAGATCTCACGAAGTATTGGGAAAAATTGCCCCGCGACCCTTATTTAAAAGATGGTGGGCGCTATCGCTTCCGTCGTCATGCTAGTTATCAGATTAAGGGCGATGAGCTCACACTAGTTCCGCATCGTGCACACTGGCAATCGCTGGACTATAACGCACTGCATGGTGGAATTGAACGCTGGTTTGAGCCTATTCAAGGTGTTTTGTTAAGTAATGCTGCTTGGCAATCCGTCTTGCTCGGGCTTGCACATATCTTGAATAGCCTAAAGTCTGTGAATACTTGGTTTGTTGAAGCGCATCAATTTCGGATTGATACTACTGATGGTATCGGACGTCCAACACCTGAAGGCGCCCATCGCGATGGAGTTGATTATGTAGCAGTCTTCTTATTGGGTCGAGAGGGTATTAAGGGTGGCGAGACCAGAATATTTGATACCTCTGGCTCCGCAGGATTGCGTTTTACCTTGACACAACCTTGGTCTTTATTGTTAATGAATGATCAGCGCATGATTCATGAATCAACACCAATTCAGCCGTTAGCAAAATACGGCTATCGAGATACCTTGGTTCTCACTTACCGTTCTAATGGCTTCCAAGATTCTCCGAATCGAAGTCAGCAATAAGCCTTTTTAAAACGTGACTGGAATCTACCGTATTGCTTGTGCTGCTGGATTTTCTGGTGACCGCACGGATGTTGCCAGACCCTTGGTTGATGAACTTTTAAAGCAAGGCGGTGCTGGCTGTCTTATTTTTGAAAGTCTCGCCGAAAGGACTTTGGCGCTTGCACAGCTAGAGCGACATCAGAATTCTGAGATGGGCTATGAGCCCTTGTTGTCTGAAATGCTAGAGCCGGTTTTAACTGATTGTGTAAAAGCGGGCATTCCTATCATTGGTAATTTTGGCGCTGCCAATCCTGAGGGGGCGGCAAAACTAATCTCAGCTATTGCAAAACAACAAGGACTGCCAAATCTTCGGATTGCGATTGTGAAAGGCGATGATATTTCAGGAGCAGAGTATCGTTCTGAGATAGAAAAATTACTCTCACCAGAGGATCATGAGATTTTTTTACAAAGTGAGTTAGTTAGTGCAAACGTCTACTTGGGGGCGAGAGAAATTGCTAACTCTCTGGTTGCGGGAGCACAAGTGGTGGTCACTGGTAGAGTTTCTGATCCATCTCTAACGGTAGGTCCTTTAATGGCGCACTTTAAAAAAGATTGGAATGATTGGGCTTTTTTGGGGTCTGCCACGATGGCAGGACACCTTTTGGAGTGCGGCGCTCAAGTGACGGGCGGTTATTTTGCAGATCCCGGGATTAAAGAGGTTCCTGGTTTGGCTAATGTTGGTTTTCCGATTGTGGAGTTTGATGCGCAAGGCAGAATTTGTGTGACCAAACCATCCTTAACTGGTGGCCTGGTAAATCGTATGACGGTCACTGAACAACTGTTATATGAACTTCATGATCCCTCACAGTATTTAACTCCAGATGTTGTTGCTGATATTACTCAAGCTCAGATACAGGATTTAGGTGAGGATAGGGTTACGATCACCGGAATTCAGGGCCATCCTAAACCTGAGACTCTAAAAGCAAACTTGTGCATTGATGGCGGCTGGTTAGCTGAAGCAGAAATTTCATATGCTGGTTTTAATGCATATGAGCGTGCTCAATTAGCCGGTCAGATTATGCGAGAGAGGTTGAGTGGTTTAAATTTACGCATTGATTTCATTGGATCATCTAGTGTGTTTTCCAGTGATTCTGGTGAGGGCCCGCAATTTAAATCTCAAAAGGGCTTTGAGGATATCCGTATGCGTGTTTCAGCCGCACACATTGCGCGAGATCAGGCTCTGAAAGTTTGCAGGGAGGTTACCGCTCTTTATACGTGCGGTCCTGCAGGCGGGGGAGGGGTGCGTACCAGTCTTAAACCCCGCTTAAATACCTTGGTTTGCTATGTTCCCCGAGAATTAGTTCATGCGTCTTATGAATTTTACGAGGGAGTAAAGATGTAATGGCTAAAACTATCTCTCTTTACAAGCTTGCCCATGCAAGAACCGGCGATAAAGGTAATCGATCTAATATTAGTGTGATTGTGTATCGTCAAGAAGACTTTTCTCTGCTTCAAAAAGAGTTAACTGAAGAAAAAGTAAAGGCCCATTTTGGATTTCGGAATCCCAGCGCAGTAAAGCGTTATGAGCTACCTAACTTAAAAGCTTTTAATTTTGTGATTGATGACGTCTTGGATGGTGGAGTCAATCTATCATTGAACTTAGATTCCCATGGCAAGAGCCTTTCATATTGGCTCTTAGCTATGGAAATCAATATTGACCGATAGTATTGATTATCAGCAATTACTCAGGCTCCATTCCGGCTTCTTTAATAGCTTTGGCCCATTTAACAGTTTCTAGTTTAATTTTCTGACCAAGAGCTTCTGGTGTGCCAGGTTGAGTTTCAAAGCCCATAGCGGAGAAGCGCTCTACCAATTCTTTTGATTTAGCAGCATCATTGATAGCCTTGTTAAGTTTGAGTACCACCTCTTTTGGCATGCCTGCGGGGCCAAAGGCCGCAAAGAACGCAATTAACTCATACCCTTTTATTCCAAGCGCCTCATTGACAGTTGGTAATTCAGGGATAGCTGGAGAGCGTTTGAGAGAGGTCACCGCTAGACCACGAATTTTTCCAGCTTGCACCTGAGGCAAAGTTACTGCAAAGTCAGCGGTAAACATATTTACTTGACCACCAATTAAATCGGTCATGGCATTGGGGCCGCTCTTGTAAGATACCCCAGTCATTTTCATGCCCGCAACGCTCGCCAACATTTCTGAAGAAACACGTTGCGATGTGCTCGCATATGCAAATGTCATTTTCCCGGTGTCTACTTTTGCAAGAGCAACAAAGCCATTTAGTGATTTTGCGGGTACATCATTATTAATGGCAACAATGAGTGGCACTGATCCAAAGTAGCCAATAGGTGTAAAAGCGGTATCTTGGTTATAGGGAAGATTCTTTACCAAGCTTTTAAGAGCGGCATTTGTACTATTAGTCCCAAAGAGCAGGGTATATCCGTCTGCAGGTGATTTCGCCACCAAGTCTGCACCAATTAGTCCGTTGGCCCCAGGTCGATTTTCAATGACTACAGGCTGTCCTAAGGATTCAGCCATCTTGGCGGCAAATGCTCGACCAATTTGGTCTGTTGCACTTCCTGGGGCAAAAGGAACAATTGCTTTAATGGGTTTGGATGGATAGTTATCGGCCATAGCTATAGAACTTATAAGCCCTATAAAAAGGCTTGCGCCGATCCAGACCAGTTTACTGGACAAGGTTTTGTATTTCATTTCGTCTCCTTCTTTTTTACTAGTGTAACGGGTCTATTTGGTTCTGGGCGAGTAGAATGAGTTCACGTTTCTACTGACTAACTATGCGCTTTCGTTCAGCTGGCTATACCCCTCTTATGCTTCTAGCGCAAACCTGTGCTTTATTAGGTTTTGCTTGCTACGCTGTCGTGTTAACGACTTTGCAAGAGGAGTGGCATCTCAGTAATTTGCAGTCGGGCCTGATTGCGAGTGCTTTCTTCTTTGGTTACATGCTTGCCGTTCCTTTAGCAACGGCTTTAACAGATCGGGTGGACGCGCGTAAGGTCTATTTAATAGGCGGTCTCACAGCAAGCTGTGGTCTTTTAGGCATGGGTTTGTTCGCTTATAACTTTTGGACGGCTCTACTTTTTATGGCTCTAAATGGCGCTGGTCTTGCTGGTACCTATATGCCTGGCCTGAAAATTTTGTCTGATCGCATCCAGTCTGGTGAGTTAACGCGGCACATCGCGTTCTATACCGCTTTCTTTGGCATTGGCACTGGATTTTCGTATTTGTGTTCTGGCTGGATTCTAAGTGGGCTTGGCTGGCGCTATGTATTTGGTTTAATTGCATTGGGCCCGTTCAGCGCATTCCTGATTGTCTTATTGCTTATTCCAGCGCTTCAGCATGAGAAATGGCAAGGACCAATCAATATTCGTCTGCACGATATCTTTCCGGTGGATAAATGGAAGTTGGTTTTGCAGGACAAAAATGCTGCAGGATTTATTTTCGGTTACACCGCTCACACTCTAGAGCTCTTTGCCTCAAGAAGCTGGATTGTTGCCTTCTTTGCTTTTTGTGCAGTTGCTTCTGGCGAAGATTTTTTCCTAACGGCTACGACTTTAGCTGGAGTGATTAATTTCTTTGGCGTGCCATCTTCCATATTGGGTAATGAAATTGCTTTGAGAGTAGGGCGTCAGAAATGGGTATGCATTGTGATGCTGACTAGTGCGGTATTAGGGATTGCATTCGCTTGCTCAACTGGCCAGTCGTGGTGGTTGATTGTTGCTCTGGCTATTGGGCATGCCATATTCATCATGGCAGATTCCTCAACGCTCACTGCGGGCTTGGTAATTAGTGCACAAGAAAATATCAAGGGCGCTGCAATGGGCCTGCACTCATTGATGGGGTTTGGTGGCGGCCTATTGGGGCCTGCCATTTTTGGTTTCGTCTTGGATATTTCTGGTTCTCGTACTTCACAAGTTGCCTGGATATGGGCATACGTTGCCGTAGTCATGTGGGGCGTTCTGTTTGTGATTTACGAACGACGTAGAGGCTGGGGCGGCTCAGTGCACGCATGAGTAATCAAATAAATGAGCAGATGAACAAAAAGAATGCTTTAGTTTGCTATCACTGTTCAAGCCAGATTCTCCCAGGGGAATTAACTGAGGCGGAACTGGGTGGTGAGACGCGTCCATTCTGTTGTCCAGGTTGCATGGCAATCGCGCAAACAATTCATGGAGAAGGCTTAGAGGTTTTTTATGCCAGGCGCTCTCAGTCGGGTGATAAGCCGGCGGCTTATCTTGCAAGCAATGAGATTCCAGAAAAACTCAAACCTTATGATGATCCTTCGTTACGAGGTCGTTTCACCCGCACATCTGGAGGGGAGGGTGATCTTGAAACCACTCTGCGCTTAGAAAAAATTCGATGTGCAGCTTGTGTTTGGCTGTGCGAGCAACATTTGCGTCGTAATGCAGGCGTTAAGGATGTGCAAATCAATTATGTTACTCAAAAGGTAATGGTGCGTTTTTCTCCAGATAAAACGAGCTTAGCAAGATTACTTTTTGAAATTGAGCGCATTGGTTATGAGGCTTGGCCATTTGAGCCCTCCCAATCATTAGATCGTGCTAAAAAGGAAAGACGCCACCTGCTTTTGCGACTAGGTGTAGCAATGCTGGGCATGATGCAAGTCATGATGTATGCCTGGCCTACGTATGTCGGCGCTGATATCACTCCGGAATTTGAGATTCTTTTAGGTTGGACTAGCTGGTTATTGACTGTCCCTGTGATGGTCTACTCAGCAGGACCTATATTCCAGTCTGCTTGGCGAAGTGTTCGGTCTTTTAAGCAAACGCATATGTTGGGAATGGATGTTCCTATCGCTTTGGCTTTGGCTTTGGCATTTACTGCGGGCACCATTAATTTAGTTGCCGGTGTTGGGCACACATATTTTGATTCCATCACCATGTTTGTAGCATTTATCTTGGCGGCCAGATATGTGGAGCTATTAGCAAGACAAGATGCGCAAGGTGGAGCAGAGGCCTTAGCTAAACAACTGCCTGCAACATGTGAACGGGCATTGAGCTACCCGGCATCACAAGAAATTGAAGTGGTTCCCGTGGTTAATTGCAATCCTGGAGAAGTATTACGAGTTTCCCCGGGGGAGGTGGTGCCTGCTGACGGTGTCTTGATTGAAAATGTGAGCGCCTTAGACGAGTCTTTGCTCACGGGCGAATCTAAGCCAGTTGAGAAAAAGATTGGTGACCGTGTGTACGCTGGCACTCATAATATTCTCAATCCATTGCTCATGCGAATTGAGGCAGTGGGGCAATCAACCCGCATAGCAGGTATTGCTTCCTTACTGGATCAAGCATTGCTAGCTAAACCAGTCATGGTGAGTCTGGCTGAAAAGTGGACTGCTTATTTTGTTGCCTTCCTACTATTTGGTGCGTTTGCTTCGTCGGCTATCTGGCTTTACTTCGACCCTAGTCGTGCATGGACGGTTTTAGTTTCCGTTCTAGTAGCCAGTTGTCCCTGTGCTTTATCGCTAGCAGTGCCAACTGCTATGGCAGCAGCTCAGGGCGCTGTAACTAAATTGGGTTTGCTAATTGTGCGTGGCCATGTAATGGAAGGTTTAGTAAAAGCAACTGACTTAGTGTTAGATAAAACCGGCACGCTAACGATGGGTCAGCCAGAGTTGCAAGAGATCACTAATTTGCGTACGGGCTATCGACGTGAAGATGCGTTAGCCTTAGCTACGGCATTAGAGGCGGGGCAAAGACATCCGTTGGCGCTTTCTTTGATACGTGCTAGCACCTCTGAAAATCTATCTTTACCTATATTGAGTGAGCCAGTGATTAATCAACTGGGAAAAGGTTTAAGTTCGGGCGAGTATCGCTTGGGAAGTCCATTGTGGCTGGGGTTAGAGCAGAGTGCGCAATTAGGGCAATACGGTCAGGTTCATTTAGCGGATGCGCAAGGATTGATAGCTAGCTTTGTATTTTTGGACACGCCTAGAGCAGGGTTAGAGCAATTCCTAAAAGTAGTGAAGTCTAGAAAGATTGCAGTGCATTTAGTGTCTGGTGATGATCGCGCCACGGTTGCATGGTGGGCTCAGCATGTTGGTATCGAGCACTATCAAGGCGGCTGTACGCCTGAAGATAAGTATGACTACATCGAAAGATTACAAAAAGAAGGTTGTTTTGTATGGGCTATTGGGGATGGTGTGAACGATGCGCCTTTGCTTGCCCGTGCAGATATCTCTATTGCGGTTGGTGCTGGCGCACCATTAGCTGCTGCTGGAGCCGATGCAATTCTGACGGCCAGCTCTTTGGAGTCATTAGCAAAAACTTTGTTGCTAGCTGATAAAACTCACATGATCATTAAAGAAAATTTATGGTGGGCCTTAGCTTACAACTTGCTCGCTATACCTGCTGCAATGATGGGTTTGGTAAATCCCTGGGTTGCCGGGATCGGAATGTCACTTTCTTCGTTAGCCGTGACTTTAAATGCCTGGCGTTTACGAAAGGCTTAGACTATAGAGATGGAAAGCCTATTTCTTCTCATTCCCGTTTCTTTGGTTTTAATTGGCCTTTTGGTCTGGATTTTGAACTGGTCCATAAAAAATGGTCAATTTGACGATTTAGACGGTCCCGGTGAGGCGATTTTGATGGATGATGACACCCCAAAATCCAAATAAGTTAGTAAACACTCTCAAAAATAGCTATATATCTAAATAACTCAAGAAATCTAGGGTTTCCCTTAGAGGTTCAATCTGAATTTGTCCCACCCTTTTTGATATAGATCAAATCCCCCTTAGAGCTCTACTTTGATAATCAATCCAGTCTATTTGGATTATGTCGCTGTTTGGTCACAAAAAAGGAGAAACCATGGGACTTACCGTGGGGAGTAATCAAGATACCTTCAATTACAAGGTTGTCAGCCAATTTGCCATCGTTACTGTGCTTTGGGGAATTGTTGGCATGCTTGTGGGAGTTATCCTCGCAGCCCAGTTGATCTGGCCTGAAATCACTTTTAATATTCCTTGGCTGAGCTATGGTCGCTTGCGTCCTTTGCACACTAATGCAGTGATTTTTGCTTTTGGTGGATCAGCTTTATTCGCAACATCCTATTACATCGTTCAGCGTACATGTCAGGCGCGTTTGTTTTGTGACAAGCTAGCAGCCTTTACCTTCTGGGGTTGGCAGGCAGTTATTGTGCTGGCTGCAGTGACATTGCCATTGGGCATATCAACCTCAAAAGAATACGCTGAGCTTGAGTGGCCGATTGATATTTTGATCACTGTAGTTTGGGTAGCTTACGCAGTTGTTTTCTTTGGCACCATCATGAAGCGCAAAACGAAACATATTTACGTTTCGAACTGGTTCTTCGGTGCATATATTCTGACTATTGCCATTCTGCATATCTTTAATAACTTAGAGATGCCTGCAACATTATGGAAGTCCTATTCCGCATATGCTGGGGTACAAGACGCGATGGTTCAGTGGTGGTATGGTCACAATGCAGTAGGCTTCTTCTTGACTACTAGCTTCTTGGGCATGATGTATTACTTCATTCCAAAGCAGGCTGAGCGTCCAATCTATTCATATCGTTTGTCGATTGTTCACTTCTGGGCTTTGAACTTTACGTATATGTGGGCAGGCCCTCACCACTTGCAACACACTTCTTTGCCCGACTGGACTCAGTCGCTCGGTACTGTGTTCTCTTTAATTTTGCTAGCTCCTTCTTGGGGCGGCATGATCAACGGCATCATGACATTGTCTGGCGCTTGGTATAAATTGCGTCGTGATCCAATCTTAAAATTCTTGGTAGTAGCATTGTCCTTCTACGGTATGTCTACTTTTGAAGGCTCCATGATGTCCATCAAGACAGTGAACAGTTTGTCTCACTACACAGACTGGACTATTGGACACGTGCACTCTGGAGCTTTAGGTTGGGTAGCCATGATTACTATTGGTTCTCTCTACTATCTAATTCCACGCTTGGTTGGGCAAAAAGAAATGTACAACACCAAGTGGATTGAGTTGCATTTCTGGATCGCCACTATTGGTGTTGTTCTTTATATTGCTGCAATGTGGATTGCCGGTGTTATGCAAGGTTTGATGTGGAGAGCATTTGAACCAGATGGCACGTTGACATACAGCTTTGTCGAGTCTGTTAAAGCGACTTTCCCTTTCTATGTCATTCGTTTGATGGGCGGCTTGTGCTATCTAAGCGGCATGTTCTTGATGGCGTATAACGTCTTCAAAACAGTGCAGGGTAAAACTTTTGTAAATGCGCCTATTCCAATGGCCGTTGCTGAACACTAAAAGGAGAAGAAAATGTCTAGCGAAAATAAATTCTTTTCCCATGGAACGCTTGAGAAAAACGTTGGTTGGTTAATTGTTGCAACGATCGTGGTGGTATCGATTGCAGGGTTGGTGCAAATTGTTCCACTCTTTTTCCAGCACACTACGACTGAGCCTAGCCCTGGCGTTGTTCCATACACAGCTTTACGTTTAGCTGGCCGCGATATCTATCAACGTGAAGGTTGTGTTGGTTGCCATTCACAACAGATACGGACTTTGCGTTCTGAAGTCGAGCGCTACGGCCCTTACTCTTTGGCTGGCGAGTCTGTATATGACCATCCATTTCTATGGGGCAGTAAGCGTACAGGCCCAGATTTAGCTCGTGTAGGAGGACGCTATTCAGATGCTTGGCATCAGATCCACTTAAATAACCCACGCGATGTGGTGCCGGAGTCAAATATGCCTGCTTATCCATGGCTCGGAAAAAATGCGGCAGATGCAAGCTCTATTCAGTCACATATGGTTGCCATGCGTCGTTTAGGCGTTCCATACACTGATGAAATGATTGCAAATGCACCTGCAGAGTTAGAGGGTAAGACGGAGTTGGATGCATTAGTTGCATACCTGCAAGGATTAGGCATTACGCGTCGCTATATTACTGTTGAAGAAGTTGTGGCGAAGTAATCAACAAGGTTATTAATTAAAACTACTTAAATCAAATGGAACAGATCACTCCCTACCTCTCGGCATTTTCTACAGTAATAGGCCTTGTCTTTTTTGTAGGAATTGTTTTGTGGGCTTGGTCTCCCGGTCGCAAAAAAGCAAATCGGGAATCAGCAGAGCTTCCATTTGATCTTCCGGATGAATTTAGTAAGGACAAATCATGAGTGACTTTTTTAGCAGCGGTTGGAGTGCTTACATCGCCTTAGTTGCATTAGTTGGAATTTTCTGGTGTATCTGGCTTTTGTTCTCCCAAAGGAAAGCTAAGGTTGTGCATACGGCCGATGGTGCGGTTGCTGATACGGGTCACGTATGGGATGGCGATCTGCGTGAGTTAAACAATCCATTGCCACGTTGGTGGATGTGGATGTTCTTGCTCTCTTGTATCTTCGGATTGGTTTATTTGGTTTTATTCCCCGGTCTTGGATCGTTTCCTGGAGTGTTGGGCTATAGCACTGATGGATCGCTAATGCAATCTATGACTAATGCTAATGATGAGCTTAGGCCTGTTTATGCGAAATACGTCAAGATGGACATTGAGCAAGTAGCGGTCGATCCTAAAGCCCGTGAAATGGGTCAACGCCTCTTCTTAAATTCTTGTGCACAGTGTCATGGCTCTGATGCTGGTGGTGCAAAAGGCTTCCCTAATTTGACTGATGGTGACTGGCTCTATGGGGGTTCACCAGAAAATATCAAAGCATCCATTACCTATGGTCGTGGCGGTGTAATGCCTCCATTCCCACAGTTGGATAGCAATCAAATTGTGGATGTTGCTAACTATGTACGTAGCCTTTCTGGTCTGTCTGCAGATGATGCTAAAGCAGCTCGTGGCGCACAAGTATTCGCTGCAAATTGTGTAGCCTGTCATGGTCCTGATGCCAAAGGAAATATTGCTATTGGCGCACCAAATTTAACTGATAAAACTTGGTTATATGGCGGTTCAGAAGCGACGATTATTGAAACGGTAACTAAGGGACGTATGGCAATGATGCCTGCTCAAGACAAGGTATTGAGTCCTGAGAAGATCCAGGTGTTAACAGCTTATGTCTGGGGTTTATCTAACAGTAAACAACCGGCAACAGCTAAATAAGATTAGTAATTAGTGCCATATATTCCGCCGGGTGGGAAACCTGTTCCGATAGAAGTTATTGAGGAGTCTCTTTACGAGGTCCGGCGAAAGATTTATCCGCGTTCAGTGTCTGGGCTCTTTGCCCGCTGGCGCCTCATTCTGGTATTTGCTACTCAGCTGCTCTTTTATGGCTTGCCATGGGTTAGTTGGAATGGCCGTCAAGCAGTTCTTTTTGATTTAATTCAGCGTAAGTTTTACATCTTTGGCCTCGTGTTATGGCCACAAGACGTGATTTATCTTACCCTGTTATTGATTCTTTCCGCGCTCGCTTTATTTCTGTTTACTGCAGTTGCCGGGCGTCTTTTTTGTGGATATGCCTGTCCGCAGACTGTCTATACCGAAATCTTTATGTGGATCGAGCGCAAGGTTGAGGGAGACCGTTTTGCGCGGATTCGATTAGATGGCGAAGAGTGGCCTTGGGGTTTCCGTAAATGGCGCTTAAAGATTACGAAGCATTTCCTCTGGTTATTGATTGCATTCTGGACAGGCTTTACTTTTATTGGGTATTTCACCCCAATTAGCACCTTAGGTTCTGCATTAATTCACCTGTCTTTGGGCCCATGGCAGACTTTCTGGTTGTGCTTCTATAGCTTTGCAACCTGGGGTAATGCAGGGTTTATGCGTGAGCAGGTTTGTAAATATATGTGCCCATATGCACGCTTCCAAAGTGTGATGGTGGATAAAGATACATTCTTAGTTACATACGACAAAGTGCGTGGTGAACCCAGGGGTAGCCGCAGTAAATCTGCAGATCAAGCTTCTCTAGGTTTAGGTGATTGTGTTGACTGCAGTATTTGTGTTCAAGTTTGCCCTACTGGCATTGATATTCGTGATGGCTTGCAATATATGTGTATTGGTTGCGGTGCCTGTATTGATGCATGCGATCAAGTGATGGAGAAGGTAGATTATCCAAAAGGACTCATTCGCTATACGACTGAGCGTGCCATTGAGGATAAAGAGTCCAATCAAAGTGCGATTCGTCATATTTTGCGCCCGCGCGTATTGATCTACACCGCTTTTATTACTGTGCTTACAGCCGCTTTTCTAGTTTCTCTCGCCACCCGAAACCCATTAAGGGTTGATGTGATGCGTGATCGTGGAGCGTTGGCGCGCGAGGTCGAGGGTGTAAGGATTGAAAATATTTATCGCATTCAAATCATGAATGCATCAGAAAATAATATGAATGTGCAGGTGAAGGCGCTTGGTTTGGATGGGTTGAAAGTGCTTAATTCACAAGGGCAGATTGTTACCGAGATTGAGGTTGGGCCAGCTAGCAATCTTTTAATGCCGATCAAGGTGAGCGCCGATGTTGGAGCGAATGAGGCTGGTAACTACCCAATTCATTTTGATGTAGTTGCCCATGAGATGTCAGGTAACGAGTTAATTACGAGAACTCGCGAAGAGAAATCTACTTTTATTATTCCCCGTTAAGCTAGAAGGCAATGGAGAGGATGGATATGACAGAGCAACAAACTACTAAACCCTGGTTCAAGCAACTATGGCCATGGCTTTTAATTAGCGGACCAGCTGTCGCCATGATTGGCTGCGCTATTACTATTTACTTAGCTGTAAATCTATATGCAGATAAGCCATTGCGTGATGGCGTTGTGAAACAGGGCTTAAAAGTTGAACAGATTAAAGATACGCAGGCAACAAAATGAAGTACCGCCTACTAATCTGGATTTTGTGGCCCTCATTTTTGGTGGCCGGTATGGCAGAGGGCTTGTTATTTACTGTGATCCACCCACAAGACCTTTTATTTTTTGGTTATCACCCAGATATTTCTGATGAGGGCATCTATACCATTGGATTTTTTGTGATCTGGACCTTCTGTGCGGCGTCCAGCGCGTTGACTGCTTATATTCTGCCTGGGATTGAGTCTCCCGATAGCAAGGAAATCGACCGCGGCTTAATTTAAGCCTGTTTGATTGGAATTTCAGGGCTTGCGCAGCCGTGGCGATCTGGGTTTGGAATTCCTGCTAGTTCGTAAAGCCCATTCATATCGATGAGTTTGATGTGGCGTTGTTTAATTTGAATGAGGCCCGACTCTGCAAAGCGTGAAAGCATGCGACTAACGGTTTCAATCTGAATCCCAAGATAGCTGCCAATATCATTGCGGCTCATACG
The DNA here is from genome assembly GCF_018881675.1 of Polynucleobacter sp. P1-05-14. Taxonomy (NCBI): domain Bacteria; kingdom Pseudomonadati; phylum Pseudomonadota; class Betaproteobacteria; order Burkholderiales; family Burkholderiaceae; genus Polynucleobacter; species Polynucleobacter sp. P1-05-14. Next base: position 44,835 of record NZ_JACVPV010000002.1, read on the forward strand.
TAAGTCAAATTCATTATTTAAATAGCCGCGTGCAGCAAGACGTTGCGAGAGGCTCAATAAAAAGGCTGCCAATCTTTCTTCTGCACGCATCGTGCCAAGTGACAGTAGGTGACGCTGATCTTGAGTCAGCTCACGACTCATTATTTTGTGGAACTGATTTTGCAATACAGGGATCTGCCGAGCCAAATCTTCAAAAGCATCGTAACGAATAATGCAGACTTCACTTTCTTCAAGTGCAATCGCATCAGACTGATAATGTCCTTCACCAATGCCATCAAGACCTAGAATTTCACCGGGCAGATGAAAGCCAATCACTTGTTGTCGACCGTCTTGCAGGCAGAACTCTGTTTTAAGAGTGCCAAAGCGCACGCTATATACAGAACTGAGTGGGTCGCCGTGACGATAAAGGCTTTCACCTTTTTGAAGATGAACACGCTCTTTAACTAAGGTATCAATCTGGGAAACTTCGTTACTATTTAATCCAACCGGAAGGCAAAACTGACCCAGTACGCATACAGAGCATTTGCTGGTTGGGCTATCGGTAGGTTTGTAGTTCATATTAGGGCTGATCTATGGGATCAGTTTATTCTATAAGCATGAAGATTATGGCTTTTACCTATTTTCTGTTGATTTCATGCTGACAACTAGCTTACTCGTTGCGGTCTTTCTGGGCGCTCTTGTGAGTGGCTGGCACTGTGCTCTGATGTGCGGTGGGATAGCAGCTGCCATAGAGCGGCCCAAAGCCCTGGAGACCCCTCTCAGACCAAAATCTGAGCTTTTTTACCTCCAATTAATCATGCATTTGGGGCGCGTCACAACTTATGTCTTATTGGGCGCTCTTGCCGCGTCAGTAGGGGTGGTTGTTTGGCAGCAAAACCTCATTCCAATCCAGCGCCCCTTATTTGCTTTAACCTCCCTGATCTTAATTCTGATGGGTATACGTCTACTCAGAATAAGCAAGTCAGAAGGTCTACTTGGCGGCAAATGGTTAAGTACAAAAATTGCAGCTTATTGGGCTAAATACTTGGGTGCTATGGCTAGCGGCCCTTCGCGTTGGTTTAGCGGCATGCTATGGGGTTTGGTGCCCTGTGGATTGGTCTATAGCGTTTTACCACTCGCCTTTTTATCTGGTGATGTAGCAACTGGTGCCGCACTGATGTTGGCATTTGGTTTGGGTACATTGCCTAACCTATTACTGATCTCTAAATTTTCAGCGGTACTGACTCAGTTTGGGCAATATCTATGGGTGAGGTATTTGGCTGCTGCACTTCTATTGATTGCAGGCGGCTTTGGTATGTATCGTGCCTGGGTATTGCCAGAAGCCTTATTAAAAGGTGGCTTCTGTATTTCTTAAGTTGCTCTTAAGCTGTTGCTGCTTCTATGCCGGCGCTCAGATCTGGATAGAAAGAAGCTTGCGGTAGCGTCGATAGAAATTCACTGCGCTCTGCCATCTCTAATGGTTGATGCGCTAAGCCGCAAATAATTAATCGAATATTACGAATCTTGCACAGATGTGCCAGCTCCATAATCGTATCCATGCCTGAAGTATCAATGTAGATGACGTTCTTTAGATCTAACAAGAGGGTTTGTGAGGGTAAATTCGCCTCAATCTTTTCGAGGAGTTTTACTGCCCCAAAAAAGATGGCACCATGAATTCGATAAGCATCGATTCGACCTTGTTGATTATTCAATCCTGGGTAATCACTAGCTAGAGCAGGCTCGCAACGCGATAGGCTGGAGATTCGGTAAATGAAGGTTATAAAGGCGAGCAGCAAACCTACCTCTACAGCAATCGTGAGATCCAGTACAACAGTGAGAATAAAGACACTTAAGATGGTGATTCGATACGGTAAGCGGAATTGCTTGAGACCAATAAACTTCTGCCAATCCCCCATATTCCAGGCCACATACATCAAGATTGCCGCAAGACTAGCTAGGGGAATGTTCTTGGCAAGGGGCGCTGCAAACAAAACGATGATTAGTAAAGTTGTCGCATGTACGATTCCGGCGATAGGCGTAGAGCCGCCACTCTCTATGTTGGTTACTGTGCGGGCAATCGTACCGGTCGCTGGCATGCCACCAAAAAATGGAATAGTGAAATTAGCAATGCCCTGAGCTACTAGCTCTTGATTTGACTCATGGCGATCATGAATGAGGCCATCGGCAATGCGCGCGCATAGCAAGGATTCAATAGCACCCAATAGGGCAAGTGTTAAGGCTGGTGCCACCATGTATTGAGCGCTATCCCAGCTTATCGGAATCCATTCAAAAGCAGGGAGCCCTGAAGGGATACCGCCAAAGCGACTACCAATCGTATCTACTGGTAAATTAAAAATACTGGTAACGATCGTTGCCACCACCATTGCTACCACTGTGCCAGGAAGGTGGGAGAGCCATCCTAAGCGATCCTGAAATATCTTCCATAAAATGAGTAAGGCAAGACTCCCACAAGCTAAACCAAGCGCAATGGGGTTAAAGGTGTCCGCTGCTAAGTAGAGCGCATGCACTGATTGAAAAAATTGAGCCGGCATTTTTTCGATTTGAAGTCCGAAAAAATCTTTGACTTGCGATAGTCCAATCAAAAAGGCAATGCCATTGGTAAAGCCCACAATGACTGCAATCGGAATAAAGCGCACTAGCGTTCCAAGACGAAATACTCCCATCAAAAATAAAAATACTCCTGACATGGCGGTTGCTAGTAATAAATTGGGAACGCCATAGCGCTCCACAATGCCGTAAACAATGACGATGAAGGCTCCGGCCGGTCCGCCAATTTGAACGCGGCTACCTCCAAGTAAGGAGATGAGCCCGCCAGCAATAATGGCAGTGAAAATGCCTGCTTGGGGTTTAAGTCCGCTGGCAATTGCAAAAGCCATGGCCAATGGGAGTGCAACAATCCCAACTGTTAATCCAGCAAAAACATCCTTGGTGAAAAGGGCGCGGCTATAGCCAGAAAATGAGTCAAAAAGTCGGGGGCGAAAAAACATAAGATGAATGTTTAAATGGCCTAAGAGATACGGTTGCCAACCCAGTAAGCAAAACTCGCACACAAGGCGGTAACAAAACTGCCCCATGCAATATCAATGAAAGCCAATTGTGTTGGAAAGTTTCTAACCACCGCCAGATTGGTGAGGTCGTAGGTCATATAACAAAATAGACCAAACAAAGCGCCATATTGCAGTGCATATATCCAGGACTGTTTTGATAGCGCCGGAACAATTACAAAAATGCAGACGCCTAATGCATAAAGCAGGTAGAACGCAAGCCCAGCTATAAGCTTGGGTTCGCTGGCCATTAAGTCACCCATCTCATTGCGATAGAGATTCTTTGCGATACCCAAAAGCCATACCAAATCGATTGCAATAAGGGCGATTAAAAATGAGAGGTAAATGGCAAAATTCTTGAGCAATTAAGTTACCTTTATTCTTTTATGGACTAATAATAAGTATTATGATGGAAAGAGCAAATGAGTAGTTCAATTTAAAGGGAGTCAACATGTTTAAGCATTTATTGGTGCCAGTAGACGGTTCAGATGTCAGCAAAAAATCTTTAAAGAAAGTCGCCGCACTTGCTAAGGCAGATGGCGCTGCAATTACGTTGGTATATGTTTCTGATCCTACGCCTCCGATGGTTTATTCAGATAGCACCATGGGTTATGGAATTTCGAAGAAACAGCACACAGAAGCTTGTGCAGCTTATGCGCAGGATGTGTTTAAGAGGTCGACAACCGCACTGGGAGCTGGCGCTAAGGTGAAAAGTCTTCACATTGAAAATAGCAACCTATCTGAAGGTATTTTGGCTGGCGCAAAAAAAGCGAAAGTGGATGTGATTGTGATGGCGTCTCATAAGCGTACAGGCATCAAAGGGATCCTGTTAGGTAGCGAGACTCATGAAGTCATTGTGCATTCCACATTGCCAGTATTAGTTCTGGGTTAATTTGCTTAGCCTCAAGTTAAAAGGGTCCAATTGGACCCTTTTTTATTGCAGCAGCATTCTTGAATGTATTTAGTTGCGCTTAATAGGGCTACCTAGTAGAAGCATCTCTCTAGTCAGTTGCCCGCTTTCGTTATCACGCATAGACCATAAATCAAGTTGTGTTTTGGAGCCATAAGGATCTACATAAACCCCATTTTTTCTTAATTCAAAATGAAGGTGTGGCCCCGTTGATCTCCCGGTTGTTCCTACGTAGCCAATTTCCAAGCCGCGCCGCACTTCGTTACCCAACTCAAGCTCTACGTTGTAACCACTCAAGTGTGCATAGTAGGTATGGTAATTGCCTGGATGCTCTAAAACAATTAAGTTTCCAAATGCACCGCTAAAGCCTATGTGCACTACTTTGCCATTGGCAACACTAAAAATGGGGGTGCCGATTGGGGCAGCATAGTCAATCCCCATGTGGGCACGATAGCGTTGCTTTGTTGCTGACGCTTGGGTTGGGACTGTTGACGCAGGATTCTTACTACGCTTACTCGAAGATGCTCTTACCATGCCAACTCCCCGAGAAATACGGCGATAGCTTAATGGGTTAGTCCAGAAGGAGCGCTCTAGTGATTCTCCGGTTCCGGTAAAGAAGCCTCCAGGAATATCATTGCGCTCCATCCAAAAAGCATTCGCATAAACGTCTTTGGTGGTGGGGTCAATAATTTCAGCAGCCCAAATTTGCGCCCATCTTTCTCGATCGCCAAAGTCAACAATCAAGCGCACAATGCTGTTTGTATTTTCGAGAGAATTATTTTCCTCAGGATAGATTTGCTTGATCAGGGAATTTAATTCCCAAACCAGCTCAACTGGCAATTGATCGCTTACTTTTCGAGTGTCATACAGAACATCCCTTAAAGGAATGCGAATCTCGGTTAAACGCTTGGACTCATCTTTAAGATAGTCTTGCTGAATTAAAAACCCACCAACAGCTGATGGTGTAAATGTCCATACTTCAGTTTTACTATCTTGGATTGGGCCATTCATGATGCTCAATGAGTCGAAACGATTACGACTTCCAAAGGCAACCGCGTAAGGGATGCAATCTCCACGCATGTGATCAAAAAATGTTTTAGTCTGATTTTTGAAGAATTCAGCGAACTGACGATTATCAATGCCTACGCTAGCTGGCAGGCTATCTTCATTAAAATTACGTCTTAGACATCCTTGGGCTACTCGATAGTCAAGGTTTGCATCGCTATCGAGCATCAATTCATCTGGGGCTTTTCGCTGAAATAGCGATGGGTTTAGGCTCATGCTATTGGTTTTTGAGCCGGTACCCGCTGATTTATCTTTGAAGCCAACCTGCCTACTGGTTTGAACGATAATTTTCTTGCGCGCTTGGGTTGTGCTTTGGGTTTGGCTACTTTGGGCTTGAGCTGCATAAGCCAAGCCCGGAGTTGAGCTAAGAAAGGCGCAGCCAGACAAAATGATTACCCCCTTAGTAAACAGGGACCCAAGAGATGCTTTTTTATTCACCCCTCAATTATCTAATAATGTGAGAGCATCTCTGAATAAATATGCTGTGCTGCAGCAAATCAGATTTAATCTTGATCTGGGGCTATTTTGAGAACTTCAAGGGCTACTTTCAGTCTTTGCTCATAATTTTTCTTTACAAGGGCCGCCTCATCGGCTGGCCAAGTTCTAAAACCAGCACCTTTAGCAATGTCAGTTTTGCCACTTTTAACTAAATTTGTTGCACAACTTGGCGGTTTGAGAATGTTGGAGAGTGAATATATCAACTTTGCAGCAAATCTAATTCACAAGATACCTGTTCGGATATCAACAACTCGGCTCATTTTCGCCATGTGTATTTGTAGTGGAGTGGGCTAATTAATCATTGTTCGTGCCCCTACTAGCAAATTAAATTCTCGATACAATCAATTTTTATTAAGGAGTTTAGATGCCGATTATTGAATCCATCCAAGTTGCCTCTGTTGCAGTGCCTTTGGATAAAGTTACTTCATTTTCCACTCGTACTGTTTCCGAGCGTCACTATTGCCTGGTAAAAGTTCGTGGCATGGATGGTAATGAGGGTATCGGCTTTTGTTATGTCGGTAGTGCCGGCGGAGATATTGCCAAACTTGCCGTTGAGCAATTGCTAGCGCCAAAACTCATTGGCCAAAATAGTCACCGCAGTGAAGGTCTCTGGATGGAGATGTATAACGAATCTATTCTCCAAGGTCGTGCAGGTGCAGTAATGCGCGGCATCTCGATTTTGGATACGGCTTTGTGGGATTTAAATGCACGCTCAGTTGGTTTGCCTTTACATCAATACTTGGGTTCAGTGGTTGATGATCGGGTGCCAGCTTATGCTAGTGGTGGTTACTATCTTGAAGGTAAAACGCCTGCCAAGTTAGGCAAAGAAATGGAGTCTTACGTAAAGCAGGGCTTTAAGGCAGTCAAGATGAAGGTGGGGCGTTTATCACCATCGGAAGAGGAGGCGCGTGTAAAGGCGGCTCGCCAAGCGGTAGGTGACAATGTATTGCTCACTCTTGATGCGAATAATGCCTGGCGCGATCTACCTACGGCTCTCGAGTATGTGCGTCGCTTTGAAGCATACAACCCGTATTGGATTGAAGAACCTTTTTCTCCAGATGCGATTGATTTACATGCTGCCTTGGCGCGCCAAACCAAAATCAACGTTGCTACCGGTGAGATGGAGGCGGGACGCTGGCGTTTTAGAGAGTTGATTGATGCTGGTGGAGCTGCCATTCTGCAATCTGATGCGGCTGTCTGCGGAGGTATTACCGAGTGGAGAAGAATTTCTGCATACGCTGATTTGAAGGGTGTCATAGTTTGCCCGCACTGGATGCATGATTTGCATGCACCATTGGTGGCATCTACGCCTAATGCACGATTTGTCGAATTCTTCTTAGATGATCAGGTGCTGAACTTCCGAAGATTGATCAATAAGCAGCTGACATTTAAGAATGGGGACTTGATTTTGCATAAAACCTCTGGCCTGGGTTTCGAGTTCGATGAAGCTGCTGTCAAGAAATATGCAGGTAAAGCTGCCTGGACCAAGATCTCTTAAAATAAGCAACTACTGGAAATAATAAGGCCCGCTCAAGCGGGCCTTATTATTTTGAGGATGTGATCCGTCCGCCTATCAGGTGTACCTTAAGAAGATCTAGGATTAAGTTTGAAATGGGTAATCGTTTGAGTTACCAGTACCAAGCCAAATCCAACAAAGCCAACTAAGTCCGCCTCTGTGGAAGGGTAGGCAAGAGCAACCCCAGAGATCACCATGATGATTCGCTCAAAGATCTTGGTTTTCTCAATAAACCAACCTTGTAGTCCACCGGCTAGGCAGATGATTCCAACAACGGCCGTGAAAGAGACCCAAGCAATTTGCATCCAGTCCGCCTGCTCTAGAGCGCTGATTGATCCCATTAATAACAAGCTAACGCCTGACTTATCTAATACAAACATAAATGGAACCAGAATGGCTGGAGCAACATACTTCCAAGTTTGCAAAGTGGTCTTGTAGGGATTACCTTTGCAAATCGCAGCTGCAGCAAATGGCGAGAGTGCAGTCGGTGGCGATACTTCCGAAAGTACAGCGTAATAGAAGATAAACATGTGGGCTGCAAAAGCAGGCACGCCTAAATTAATCAAAGCAGGCGCTGCGATTACCGCACAAATAATGTAAGAGGCTGTTACTGGAACAGCAAGGCCAACCACCCAAACCACGAGAGCGGTAAAAATAGTTGTCAGCAAGAGCGAGCCACCTGCATACTGAATCACAATCGAGCTAAATTTCAGGCCAAGACCGGTTAAGGTAACAGTACCCACAATGAGACCGGCACCAGCACAGGTGGCAGCGATAGCTAAGACACCAGTTGAACCAGTTGCAAGCGCCTTGGTCAGATTGGAGTTGTACAGGCCAGAGAGAACGGGTTCTTTGCCTTTAAACCATGCCCATGGAATGATGGCGGTATCTTCACGCAACATGCTTGATAAAGCCGAAACTATTGTTGCCCAGAAAACGGACATCACGGGAGAGAAGCCCATCAACATAAACACCACAATCGAGATGAGCGAGAAGAAGTGAAACCAGTATTTCTTGGTGAGTTGCCAGGCTGTTTCAGCAGACTCAAAATGAATATTTTTCATGCCATATTTGCGTACATCAATTTCGACCATCACAAATAAGCCAAGATAAAAAAGGATAGTTGGAATGGTTGCCATCAGCAATACATCTAAATAGGAGATTTTGAGAAAATCTGCAATCAAGAATGCAGCTGCGCCCAGTACCGGAGGCGAGATAATGGCGCCAAGACCGCCTGCTGCCAAAAGGCCGCCAGCAGCATTTTTCTCGTAACCCACTTTGTCGAGCATGGGGGCTGCAACTGAGCCAACCGTAACAGTGGTAGCAACGCCCGATCCAGAGGGTCCTCCGAGCAAGAAGGAGGACATTACGATAGTTCTGCCAACCCCAGAAGATTTTCCGCCCATTGCTGCGAATGAGAAATCAATAAAGAACTTTCCTGCGCCAGTAAATTGCAAGAAAGCGCCGAAGATGGTGAAGAGAATAATGAGGGTTGCAGAAACATCAACGGCAGTGCCATAGATGCCTTCTAGAGTCATATACATGTAGCCTACTAGGCGATCAAGGTCATAACCTTTATGAGTCCAAGGGGCTGGCAAGTAGTTGCCAAACAATGCATAGAGTAGAAACAGGATAGTTACTGTAACCAAGATCATGCCATTGGTTCTTCGAACACTTTCTAAGATGAGGGCAATTAATGCAATGCCCACCATGACATCGGTAGAATTAGGCGCAGTATTGCGGTCCATAAAGTCATCGCCACCACTCAGAATGTAATACGCGATGGCTACCGAGATAAGTGCGCAGACAATATCCCAAGGCATGAGCCTGTTTTTAAAGCGAGCCGCAATGGGGAAACTTAGAAATACGAGAAATAAAACCAGAGCAACGTGAATGACCCGCAACTCTTGTGTTGGAACGATTGAATACGCGGCATATAAATGAAAGAGTGACATGCCTACTGCTACTAGGGTGATGAACTTCGCCAATAGTCCCTTGTAGTCATTGGAGTCCCCTTCCTCTTGCTTGATAAAGGCATCTAGTTTTTCTTGGGTTTCGTTGTCAATAACGTTTTGATTCATGTCTCAACCTCTGTAATTATTTTTATGTACTACTTTATTTTTTCACTACCGTAAAACGAAAGGGGTGAGATTGACTCACCCCCGATAAAAACATCAACTTAATTGAGTTTGACGTTCTTTTCTTTAAAGTACTTAAGTGCCCCTGGATGAAAATCAACAGGGGTTGATTTTGTTTTCTGGTTTTCTAGGCTGACGCTCATAAATTCTTGATGAGTGCGCACTAATTCCAATTTGTTATCAAAGATCGCCTTAACAATTTTATAGGCCTGATCGTCAGGCATATTGGCATTGACTACCAAAATATTGGCGACTGCTGCGACTTTATTGTCTCTAGCCATGCCGCTATAAGTAGGCTTTGGAATGGTAGTTACAAAGTAAAGGTTGCCATATTTTTTATTCATGGCCGCCACCTCTTCGCCAGTGTCGACCATCACAATCTTGGTTCCTGGCGTATTGGCTAAGTCGGTTACGGCTGCTGTTGGTAATCCACCCACCCAGAAGAATGCATCAATTTTGCGGTCTTTAATGGCGTTAACGGATTCGGCAACACTCAATCGCTCACGCTTAACATCCTTGTCTTTATCAATCCCCGCAGCTTCTAGTAGGCGAAATGCCATGACTTCCGTTGCGCTACCAGGAGCGCCAGTGCTAATGCGCTTACCTTTGAGGTCTTTCATGGACTTGATACCAGTAGAGTCCACTGTTACTACGTGCATGAGGTTTGGATAAAGAACTACTAGAGTGCGTAAGTCCACTTTTTTGCCAGCAAACTTACCTTCGCCAATCTGAGCATCTTTAGCGGCATCAGCCATGGAGAAACCAACGTATGGCTTACCAGTGCCAATGAGATTTAGGTTATCTACCGAGCCCCCGGTCACCTCTGCAGTAGCAGACATACCAGGAACTTTGCTTGACAGAACAGATGCAAGACCACCACCCATGGGGTAGTACACGCCACCTGTACCGCCAGTTGCGATGGAAATGTTTTGGGCGCTAACACTCGCGCAAAGAAGGCTAAGTGATAAGGCAATGATTTTGAGTAACTTCATTGTTGTCTCCTAATTAATTTTTTATATTTTGAAATTACAAACCTGGCATGCTGAAGTTAATTGCTTTGAGCTCGCTGAGAAGTTGCGCTTGTTGCTCAGGGCTTAACTGCATCAATGGTGGGCGCACTCTGAGCCACTCAGAATCTTTGGTGTAATGGGCTACGGCAGTCTTCATACCAGCAATCATTTGGTACTTGGCAAAAATTCCACGTACTTGATCCAGGTTTGCTTGAAGAGCATCAGCGTTTGATTCTCTCCAGTGTGCTGCTAAATCGGCAATGGCTTTTGGGTTGACGTTAGCGGTGGCGGAGATGCAGCCAACACCGCCAGCGCGCAAGGCACGCATGAGGAATACTTCGCTACCTGCATAGACGCGGAAGCCTGAAGGAGCTAATAATTTAATGACTGATTCTGTATAAGACCAATCCCCAGAGCTGTCTTTCATGCCTACAACAGTCTTTGGATATTCTTTCGCTAGCCGCTCAAGCAAAGAGAGGCTTAAGTTCACTTTGGTAACCGGTGGAATGTTGTAGATATAAATCTGTAGAGCTGCACTTCCTACCTTTTGAATCACTTCGGAAAAATAAGCGAACAGACCATCATCAGTTACGTCTTTGTAATAGAAGGGCGGCAACATTAATACGCCTGCGCACTTATGGTTGACTGCGTGACGTGTCATATTCACTGTGGCATCAATAGAGGTTGCGCCGGTACCCGGCATTAAGTGCTCAGGCTTTAATCCACCTTCCACTAATGCTGTTAAGGTGCTCATCTTCTGCGGGGCAGACATTGAGTTTGCTTCTGAGTTCGTGCCAAAGATAGCCTGCCCAACACCATTAGCTTCTAGCCATTGGCATTGTTTTAATAACTTAGGAGCATCTGGACTGCCGTCCGCCTTAAATGGGGTGATGACAGGGGATAACACCGCTGGCAAGGTGGAAGGGTGCAGAGAAATCGTCATGCTGGCTCCGTTTTTAGTTATTTACTTCAGATGGAAGTGTTTGTTGGTTAAAGAAGGCTTCTAAATTATCTACGGCTAAGTTGGTCATGGCTATTCGTGTTTCCGAGGTAGCGCTTCCAATGTGCGGTGTTAACAATACATTATCAAGCGTTAAAAATTCATGACTTGGGTTAGGTTCGTTCTCAAAAACATCCAAGGCCGCACCTGCAATCTTTTTATGTTGCAGCGCATATAAAAGTGCCCCCTCATCGACCACACTGCCGCGGGCAATATTGATTAAATATCCCGATGGACCCAAGGCTTCTAGAACCCTAGCATTAATCATATTGTCTGTATCGGGGGTTGCTGGGCAAGCTAAAAATAAGATGTCACAGGCCTTGGCTAATTCTTGAGCATCTGGATAGTAGGCGTAGGGCAAAGATTTTTTATTAGGCCCCGAATAAGCTATCTCAACTTTGAATGGCTCTAAACGTTTAGCCAGATCTTGCCCAATGCGACCCATGCCAGCGATACCCACTCGTTTACCAGCCATAGTAGTTGTGAGTCTGAAGGGTTCTTTTGACCAAGCGGTGCTTTTGACGTATTCCTGCGCCTCGGGCAGTTGGCGCAGTAGGGCGAGCATCATGCCAATGGCCAGTTCGCATACGGCATCGTTTAGGACGCCAGGAGTGTTGCTTGCTTTAATTCCTTGCTCTTTAAGATAAGCCAAAGGAAGGTTGTCATAGCCAACCCCACAAGTGGCAACCATCCGAATACTGGGGATCTGTTTAACCAGAGCTTCGGGCAACTTGGTATTGGAACGAATCAAAATCGCCTGAAAGTTTCCGGCAGGAGCAGGGGCTTGAGGGTTGGGATGGTGGAAAGGGGTAAAGCGTCGATCTATCTCTGCCTGCATAATTTCAGGGAAATGGCCGACCTGTAGCACCGAATTGACAGGGATCATGTCTCACTTACTTTTTTATTGAAATAATGACCCCATTGTAAGAGGATTTTTCAGAAAAAGTCCTTCCCCTTTTAGGAGAGTATTCATGTTATTGACCCCAGCTGAAACCAAGGTGGTTATTGTCGGTGGCGGCACTATGGGTGCAGACGTTGCAGCCGTTTGTGCACGTGGTGGCTGTGCAGTCCAGGTGGTGGAGCCAACTACAGAGCGACGAGCCCTCCTGCCGGATTACTTTGCAAGCACCATGTCGGATCTTGGTTATGAGCATCGTATTGATTTACTGTCTGTTGCGGGTTCGCTTGAAGAGGTTGATTGGTCTGATATTGATTTAGTGATTGAGTGCGTGCCTGAGCGTTTAGATATCAAGCGAGAGCTATTTACTAAGTTGGAAAAATATGCAAAGCCTGAGGCGGTATTGGCGAGCAATAGTACGAGCTTTCCAATTAGTCAAATTGCCAGCGGCCTAAAAACATCTGCTCGTATGATTGGTTTGCATTTCTTTATGCCTGCCCATTTAGTACCTTGTGTGGAAGTGGTATATGGTGCAAAGACTTCGCCAATGGTGGGTGAAAGCCTCTCACGTTTAATGACAGCGTGTGGCATGGTGCCTGTTACTGTGAAAAAAGATCTTCCGGGATTTTTGGCTAATCGTTTGCAGCATGCTTTATCGCGTGAGGCTTTTTCAATGGTTGATGAAGGCATTTGTACACCAGAAGATATTGATAAAGCCGTTCGTTTTGGCTTTGGCTTTCGCTACATCGCAGCAGGCCCAGCCATGCAGCGAGATCATGCTGGCCTTGAGGTGCACGGTGCTGGAGGTGCAACCATCTATCCAACCTTAAACAATTCACCAACGATAGCGAAGTGCTTGAGTGACCGCATTGCTAGCGGCAAGTTTGGCATGAAAACTGGCGAAGGTTTCTTCACCTGGACTGCTGAAACGATTAAGGCTGAACGTGAACGCTATCAAGAAGCGTTGCGTGCTGGCCTGAAGATTATTCAGAAAGATCTTCCTGAAATTAAATAGCAACTAGTTGTTTAGTTGCTTACTAAGAAATATCTTTCAGATGTAGTTTGCCTAGGTGTGGGGCGAGCCGATAAGTAATGAGGACGATAGCAATCGTCGCGACCCCACCAAATACGATGGATGGCACTAAACCGATCATGCTGGCAGCAATGCCAGACTCAAGCGCACCCAATTCATTAGATGAGCCAATGAATATGCCATTAATGGCGCTAATTCTGCCGCGCATATGATCTGGTGTGGTGAGCTGCATGATGCTGCCGCGAATCACCACTGATATTGAGTCAAAGCATCCGGAGATAAATAGAAAGAATGCGCAGAGCCATAAATTGCTGGAGATGCCAAAGGCAATAATCGCTGCACCAAATCCTGCCACTGATATCAGAAGATATTTTCCTGAGTCCTTTAGCACGGGACGCCGAGCAAGGTAGATTCCGGTAATCACTGCCCCAGCCGCGGGCGCAGCACGCAATATTCCTAGAGTTTCTGGGCCCGCATTGAGCACCTCTTTCACAAAGGCTGGAAGAATAGAGACTGCACCACCGAAGAGAACGGCAAACATATCGAGCGCCATGATGCTCAAAATAAGTTCATGTTTTCTGACGTAATGAAACCCTTCTAAAAAGCTTTTTAGAAAGTGTTTAGATAGGCCGCTCGATTTTTCTTGGACGGCAGTAATGAAAGTAATTCCGTATAAACCAACCGCTCCACAGAAGGCAGCGAGCAGATACGTCCATTCAAGACCAGCAAAGCCAATCATCAGTCCGCCTAATCCTGGGCCTGCTACTACGCAGATCTGAAACGCTGAAGATGCATACGCTGTATAACGAGGCAGTTGATCTCTCGGAATGATTTGTCCGAAAAGCGCCTGATAGGAGGGCCTTAATAAAGCGCGCCCAATACCAATAAATGCCACTGCGGTGTAGATCAATGGAATCGGTGGGCTAAGCCATCCCAATGCGATGACGGTTAAAAATAACCCAACCGCAATATGAATGAGGCAGGCAATTGCAGCAATCCACTTACGGGAGTGGTGATCAACCGCATGACCTGAATATAGAGCCAGCGCAAAGTAGGGAACAAGCTCTGCAAGACCAATCAGCCCGAGTGAAACTACGCTATTGGTGATTTCGTAAAGATGCCAACCTACCGCTACCATTGTAATTTGGTAGCTTAGGGTTGCGCCAACGCGGTACAGCAGTAGGGTTCTAAAGGCTTTGCCGGGATTCATGAATTCCCTCTATTTTAGAGGAGAAGAGGATTATTCTTAAAGGATGAAGAAAATTATTCGAGTCTGGGATCTACCAATCCGCTTATTTCATTGGTTGCTGGTGGTTTGTATAGCCGGTAGCTTTGTGACAATCAATCTGGGTGATGAATTCATTCAATGGCATGCTTATTTCGGTTACAGCATTTTGACCTTGTTGATCTTCAGGATTGTCTGGGGTTTTGTTGGGTCTACCCATGCGCGCTTCGCCTCTTTCTTGCCGACTAAAAAAGCGATTTTTGATTACTTAAGTGGAAGTTCGCCCCGCGTTCTTGGACACAACCCCATTGGTGCAATTTCTGTATTTTCACTGATTTTTGTTTTATGCGTTCAAGTGCTGACTGGCTTATTTGTTGATGATGAGGTCTCCTTTCAAGGGCCACTAGCAAAGTATGTGTCTGGTTCGATTTCTTCATTTTTATCGGAGATTCACGAAGGTAATCAAGTGGTGATTTATACCCTGATCGCAATTCATATCTCAGCGATTTGGTATTACAAGAAATTCAAAGGCGAAAATCTAATTAAGCCTATGATTAGTGGCGATAAAGAAATCGACCCAAGTGAAGAGGCTAAATACTTGCCTGCTGACTTGGATCGGGCCTCCAAGGATGGAGTGCTACAGCGCGGTTTTGCTTTACTGCTTTTAAGTGTGATCGCGGTAGTAGTGGGTTACTTGATTACGAAATAACGATCAATAAAAATTGCTTATTTCTTTTTGAAGTCATCATGGCAGCCTTTGCAGGTTGCGCCTGCTGCACCAAAAGATTTTTTGATGCTTTCTAAGTCGCCTGACTGAGCCGCTTTATTGAGGTCAATAACCGCCAGTTGCATTTTGTCCGCTGCCGCCTTGAACTTGGCGTTATCTGACCACGCCTCGGGTTTCGCTTTACCGCCTTCAGTACCAGGACCAAAAGCTTGCCAAGGCAAAGTAGACATCATTGCTACGATCTCTGCATTTTTGCTTACATCGTCTTTGTTATAAGGTGCCGCACCTTTAACAACAGCACCAATTCTTCCAAAATGAGTGTTAATGATCGTCATAACGCTTTGACGATATTCGATTGCTTTTTCTGCATTTTGAAATTGAGCAAATGCAGCGCCTGCGCTAATCGCTAAAGCAGTTGCAGTACCTGCTAAAACAAATTTCTGTAGTTTCATGTTTGCTCTCCCTTGATCAATTGGACTGCTTATTTTTAGCATATCCCAGAATAGTAGTTTTTGCCCACTTAAAAAATCATTCTGAGGGGAGTCATTAGGAGATTAATGATGCCCAGGAAAAAGCTGCTGAGGGGCTCCATCCACAGGGTGCCAATAATTCCAGTAAAGACTAGACCGAGCACAATAAAGAATCCCCATGGCTCTAATCTGCCCAGGGTGATGGATTGGCGTGCTGGCAAAAGGCCAGCCAAAATTCTTCCACCATCCAGGGGTGGTAGTGGAAACAGATTAAATACTAGTAAACCGATATTCCACATTACACCTGCTTTTGCCATTGAAGTCAGGAAGGGCTCATCAATTCCAAAGCCCTGAACCAGGACCCAAAAGACCGCCCAAATGATTGCCTGTATGAAATTCGATCCCGGTCCCGCTAAGGCAACCCAAATCGAGTCAATTCTGGGGTTTCTGAGTCGCCCAAAATTGACCGGTACCGGCTTGGCATACCCCACCAAAAAAGGAGACCCCGTCAGAATTAAGACGAGTGGAATCAATATGGTACCCACAGGGTCTATGTGTTTAGCGGGATTGAGGCTCACCCGTCCCAGCATGTAGGCGGTGTTGTCGCCGAACCTGCGGGCTGCGTAGCCATGGGCTGCCTCATGGATAGTGATGGCAAAAATTAGGGGAATCGCATTAATTGCGACAGCTTGGATAGAATAGTCAGTAATCATGGCAATATGATATCCATAGGAGCTCAAAGTGACTGATGAAAAGAAACCCGATTCAAAAACCCCAGCAAAAGCGCTAGCGTCGAAGCCGCCAGCACGTCCACCCGTACCCAAAGGACCCTCTGGCCCAGCTGGAAGGCCTCAGGCAGGCTTTGGTGGGGGAAAAGGCATGATGCGCAAGGCTGGTCGCGGTCGATAGTGGATAATTACCCTATTCATTAATGAGTTTATAGAGGATTTAGCATGAACGAATGGCATAACGAATCTAAAGAAGAGATCAACAAAAAGATCATTACATTGGTCGTGATGTTGGCCGCTGCTACTAGCTTGGCTATTTTGTTTGCCTTGGTTGCGGCTCATACAGGTTACGTATTCGGTTAATCAGTATTAATGATTAGCCATCGCCAACCTGCAATATTTGCTGGCCATGGCAGTCCGATGTATGCCATAGAGCCCAACTACTATACAGCGGCATGGTCAGCTCTTGGAAAATCATTAAAGCGTCCTGACGCGATATTGGTGATTTCAGCGCATTGGGTAACCCGAGGAGTTTGGGTTACTGCAATGGCTAAGCCAAAAACAATTCATGATTTCGGTGGCTTTCCACAAGCACTGTTTGATGTTCAATATCCAGCTCCAGGTAGCCCTGCATTAGCTGATCGTGTGCAAGAATTATTGAGCGTCCCTGTCGTACTTGAAGAGAATGAATGGGGTATTGATCATGGTGCTTGGTCGGTTCTGAAATACATGTACCCCAATGCAGATGTGCCTATAGTGCAGTTGAGTCTCGATGGTGCGATGTCAGCACGTGAGCACTATGAGCTTGCTAAGGAATTACGCCCCCTGCGCGATGAAAATATTCTTATTTTGTCTAGCGGCAATGTGGTGCACAACTTGCGCACCATTCATTGGCAAGATAGGGCGGAGCCTTACCCATGGGCAAAAGAATTCAATGATTTTTTTGCTTCAGAAATGCGCGCCAATCATCATGAGGCATTGATTGACTGGGAGCATTTTGGTGATGCAGCACACCTATCTATTCCGACCGCAGAACATTATTGGCCAGCCTTGTATACCCTGGCCTTGCAGGAAGCGGGAGAGCAGGCCAAAATCTATACAAATGGAATTGAGATGAGTTCAATTAGCATGCTGGGTTTTTCAATTCAATAACAAGAGCAGATTATGTGGCTTCCTATCTTTGCAATCTTTTTTGGAGCGGGCTTCGGCGCTTTATTAAGAGCAGGCTTTAATTACGCCACCGTAGGGATGGCTTCTTCACTGCCATTGGGTACTTTTATATCGAATATGGTTGGTGGATATTTGATTGGTATTGCAGTTGCTTTCTTTGGCAACAATCCAAATCTTTCTCCAGAGTGGAAACTCTTAGTGGTTACTGGCTTCTTGGGGGGGTTAACCACCTTCTCAAGCTTTTCTGCTGAAGTAGTTGGCTTTATGCAACGCGGGGAATTTACCTGGGCTTTGGGCACAGCCCTACTTAATCTAGTTGGCTCACTTGCGCTCACCTTTTTGGGGATCTTGACCTACCAGGCTTTCAAATAAAATTGGGGGCACTAAGCCCCCAATGTCATTCAAAATTGAATTCTTTACTCCGGCTTGATATTGGCTGTTTTTACAACAGCACTCCATTTGGCACTTTCAGCTTTAATCAGGCCGGCAAATTCAGCTGGGCTTCCTCCACCAATCTCATTCCCTTGAGAGAGCATGAGTTCGCGTAGTTGCGGATCTTTAAGCGCTTCATTTGCAGCGGCATTTAATTTATCGATGATAGCCTTTGGCGTCCCCTTAGGCGCAATCAAGCCTTGCCAATTGAGAACCTCAACCTTGGGATAGCCAGCTTCAGCAAAAGTAGGTATGTTCGGTAGAAGAGGGGAGCGCTTCTTGCTAGTAATAGCAATGGGGCGTAACTTATCGGCTTTGATGCTTGGCATCGCTGAATACATTTGATCAAACATCATGGTGACGTTTCCGGCCATTAGATCGGTTAAACCAGCAGATCCACTCTTATACGGTACGTGAATCATATCGATGCTAGCGCTTTGTTTAAAGAGCTCACCGGATAATTGATGGCTACCTCCAATGCCGCCCGATGAGAAAGTGAGAGTACCCGGCTTAGCTTTAGCGGCCGCAACAATTTCTTGTACTGTTTTATATGGTGAGCTTGGATTGACCACCAGCACCAGAGGCCCTTTTTCAATCAAAATGATAGGCGTAAGATCTGCTTCTGGGTCGTAACGCAAGTTGCCAAAGAGCGTTTTATTAACAGCCATGGGCGCGAAGTTGCCCATCCCAATGGTGTAGCCATCTGGAGCGGCTCTAGAAATGAATTCTGTACCAATGTTGCCGCCAGCCCCCGGTTTGTTATCAACGATGATGGGTTGCTTGAGAATGACACTCATTTTTTGGGCAATCTGACGACTGCGTGAGTCTGCGCCACCACCGGCACCATAAGGAACAATGAAATTAATGGGTTTGCTGGGGTAGTTATTTTGCGCAAAAGCAGCGGCAGAAAATAAGGTAATTAGACTTATTAAACAGACTGAAAAGTTCTGAATGAGTCGCATATTTATCCTAAGAAAAGTGATTTAAATAAAACCCAGAATTCCTAAAGCGCCGCCAATTGCAATGAGATAAAGTGGGTGCCAGCGTGTGAATAATGTAAAGCCGATAGTCGCAAGAGTCAAGGCGTAGGCTGCCGCGCTATGGTTAATTTGAATAGCAATTTGCCATGCAGAAGAAAGAACCAGCCCAATAGCTAGTGCTGCCGCTGCGTATTGAATAGATTTCTTCTTGATGGGATCTTGAATACCCATAATAAAGCGTTGCAAAAAATAAATCAGGATGGATGAGGGCCATGCAATTGCCAGTGTGGCAATAAATGCACCCAGTACACCATAAATATGCCAGCCTAATAGCGTGACAGTCATAAAGTTAGGGCCTGGTGCTGCTTGCGCTATAGCAAAGTAATCTGAAAAAGTTTGCAGATCAATCCAATGCTCTTGATAGACAGCTAAGTTCAACAACTCTGGTAGCAATGCATTCACGCCGCCAAACGCAACAAGCGAGAAGGCGGATAGTTTCAGAAAGACACTAAAAAGCATACTCATGAACTAAGCGCTTTCTTACGTGCCAAGAACAGTGCCAGCGGTAAAACAGCAAGCACAACCCAACCCAGACCGACATGAAAGTAGGTAACTGCACAGATGGTGATGACCACTACTAGCAGCATCAGAGGAAAGCGAAACTCATCGCGTAGCATCTTGAAACCAGTTGAAGCGATGAGACCTACGCCTACTGCAGAGATGCCCCGCAATAGTCCTTTTACTGTATCCAAATAGCTGTAGTGTTGATAGAGTATGGCGAGTAACAGCACAATGGCAATTGGTCCGAGGGTCAGACCAAGAACTGCAGCTGCTGCCCCTCTTGCTCCCGCAAATCGAGAGCCAACGCAAACAGCGAGGTTAACAATATTGGGGCCTGGAACGATCTGGCAAATACCAAGGATGGCACTAAATTCCTCGGAAGTCAGAATTTTGTCCCGCTCCACTAGGGTTCGTCTAGCCCAAGGGAGCACACCACCAAAGCCTGACATACCAATTTTGCTAAAACTAATAAATAGCTGTGACGGCGTTAGGCTACTCATCGAGGTCGCTTTTTATAAATAAATTATTGAGGCTTAAAGGGGTGCGGTACAGGCTTGTTTTCTAACCATGCTTCGAGAGTTTCTGTAATGCCTTTTGAGAAAGCCTCAAAAATTGGTTTAGCAATAAAGCCTAAATGAGGCGTCACCAAAAGATTGGGAGTATTGCGTAGTGCATCTTTTTCAGGAAGGGGTTCAACATCAAATACATCCACTGCTGCTTGTCCTGGTCTACCCACGGAAAGTGCCTTTTGGAGGTCGGGCATATTAATGAGCGCAGCACGTGAGGTATTGATCAGAA
Source organism: Polynucleobacter sp. P1-05-14 (assembly GCF_018881675.1). Classification (NCBI taxonomy): domain Bacteria; kingdom Pseudomonadati; phylum Pseudomonadota; class Betaproteobacteria; order Burkholderiales; family Burkholderiaceae; genus Polynucleobacter; species Polynucleobacter sp. P1-05-14. The sequence continues at coordinate 65,038 of NZ_JACVPV010000002.1, forward strand.
TCGAATCTACGCGCATGAGTGCTAATTGATCGGCGCTAATCAATCCTTTAGTTCCGGGACCTGCTACTAAATGCATGGATACCACTTTGGAGGTTTTGAGTAACTCATCCAAGCTAACGGCTTTTGCATTTTCAGCGGCTGCACGTTCTGGGGTCATGCGCGGGCTCCAGGCTACAACCTCCATACCAAAGGCGGCGCCAACGCGCGCCACACGACTGCCAATAGCGCCTAAACCCATGATGCCTAAGCGTTCGCCAGAAAGCATTGGCAGGAGAGAGAATGCATCGCGCCAGCCACCAGAGGCAATCAGTTTATTTTCTTCAACCAGACGCTTAGATGCACCCAGAATCAAAGCCCAAGTAAGCTCAGCGGTAGTTTCTTTGGAGGGTCCACCGGGTGTGCAAGCCATGGGAATGTTTCTTGAAACCAAGGCCGGCGCCTCAAGAGTGCCATTGCGTTCGCCAGTAAACATTAAAAACTTGAGTTTTGGTAAGCGCGCGATCATCGCCTCATTGAAGGGCGAGCGATCTCTTACGATAGCAATTGCGTCGGCATCTTTTACTGCTTCATATAAGGCTTCATCACGCAAAGGCTCATGGTAGATGGTGAGCTTAGCTTGTTGATCTAACTTATCCCAGTTAGAGAAGCGACGTAGAGCGCGCTCATAATCCCCAAGAATAACGATGTTCGGTAATGAAGCCATGGATAAAAAACTTTCAGTTGAAATTAGTCTGGAGTGCAAAGGCTTAAGATTTGCTTGAGGTCTGGCGCTTGTCCTAACTTCCAGAGTGCGGAAATCAGTTGACGGGTTTTCTCTTTTCCAATCACTGGCTCGGCCAAGCTTGTAAATTTTTGCTCCAAGTTTGCATCGCTCATTGGGTTTTCTACTGAACCAATCGCATTCTTTACGAAAATATGCACTTCTTTGCCATCCTTAAGGAAGGCTTTAACGTCCACAGATGCTTCACTAATAGAAGTATCGGTAGTCGCATTCACCTTAGCGCGCAAAGCTACAACGTCAGGACGGTTAACGATGTCATCTGCATATTCACCTTCACCTGCTTGACCAAACATCAAGCCTACAGCACAGCCGTGATACACACTGAACTTGCCTTCCAGTCCATCCTTAGGTGTTTTCTTGCCAGTTAATTCCAGTACCAGTGGGTGAACACGCAACTCAATGCGTTCAACCTCTTCTGCCTTGACACCTTGGGCGCGTAATTGGGCGCAAGCATCAATGGCTGGGTGAATCACAATTCCGCAAGCAAAAGGTTTGTAGGTATTTAGGGAAATCTCAAAAGATTTTCCGAGGGCGCGATCAATTTCTGACCAGTCACACTTAGTAGAAACGGTTTGCATATATCCACGACCCGCTTCAAGCGCTTTAGAGCTTGCAGTAAAACCATGTTTTGCCAACAACGCAGAAAGTTGACCTGCACGTGCAGCGCCACCCGGATGAAAGGGTTTGGTCATCGTGCCAAATTGCTCGCGCATACCAACCGGTTGTGAGGCAGCAATACCCAGAGCCATAGTTGTTTTTTGCAGATCAAGACTCATTAAGCGTGAACATGCAGCAGCAGAGCCCAGCATCCCTGTGGAGCCAGTGATATGCCAGCCACGATGGTAGTGATCTGGATACATTGCATTACCGACTCGACAGGCAACATCAATGCCTAGAACAAGAGAGTCAATCATTTGGCGACCATTGGCACCGATGTGTTCGCCTAAGGCAAGGATTGCAGAAGCCACTGGGCCAGCTGGATGAATCACGGTTTTGAGATGGGTATCGTCAAAGTCAAAAGTGTGTGAGCTAATGCCATTAATCAAAGCTGCTCCGCCCATATCTACTTTATCTTTGCGACCGAGAATGCTGGCTTGCGGGGCTGGCTGAAATTCACGAATAGCGGCTAGAGACGATTCAACGCTCTCATGATTGGCTGCACCGATCGCACAGCCTAGCCAGTTTAAGAATGTACGATGCGCTTCGTGCTCAACCTCTGGAGTCCACCCTTGGCTTGGGTGAGTATTAACAAACTCCGCCAAAATTTTGGTGACTGGTGGCGCGTTGAGATCGGCTGCTGCAGCAATAGCGTGAGACATATCAATTTCCTATGAATAAGTATGAATATTTTTTAAAGAAGCGAGGGTTGAAAAATCAATCGATTTCAATATTGCGGTCTTTGGCAACCTTGGCCCAGCGCGCAATATCTTCTTTGATGTAATTAGTAAATTGAGGGGGCGTCATGGGCATTAAAGTCATCGCCTCGCTCGTCATTTTTTCTGAGAAGTCTGGTAGCGCCAATACTTTATTGAGTTCGGCATTGAGCTTGGCAACAATGGCCGGTGGTAGATTAGCTGGGCCCACCAGTCCATACCACTGTTGACCATCAAAGCCGTTAAATCCCAATTCTTTAAAGGTTGGGATATTGGGGGCTGCAGTACTGCGTTTAGCACCAGTCACAGCAAGACCACGAACACGATTGGTGTTGATATAAGGGAGGGCAGCAAATAAGGTTGGAAACATTGCCTGGGTCTGTCCGGCCAGTAGATCTGTGTAAGCAGGGCCTACGCCACGATAAGGCACATGCACCATGAATATTCCAGCTGCTAGCTTTAATTGCTCCATACCCAGATGCGTCAAAGTGCCTGGACCCGCGGATCCATAACTTAATTTGGCAGGATTCTTTTTGGCGTAATCCACAAACTCTTTGAAATTCTTGATGGGTAGATCAGGGTTAATGATGAGTACATTCGGTGTTGCGCCAATCATGCCAATCGGTGTGAAGTCTTTTATGGCATCGTAAGGTAACTTGCGGACAGCAGGGTTGGTGCCGTGTGTCCCTACATAAGCAATCATGAGTGTATAGCCATCGGCTGGCGCTTTAGCGGTTGCTTGCGAGGCAATTGATCCGCCACCACCACCCATATTTTCTACAACTACTGTTTGACCAATGGATCGAGAAAGTTTTTCTGCAACAGCGCGCGTAATATTATCTAGTCCGCCACCAGCAGCTACTGGTGCAATCAGTTTGATAGGTTTAGTGGGGTAGGCTGTTGCTGCACTTTGCGCCTGCGCATTGAAATGGAATGCCAATCCCAAAAAAGCAATGAGAAGGGGTGACAAAAAAATCGGCTTTTGCCGATTGAACGTATTAGACATGTCTCGAGTCCGAATTATTGTTATTGGTTAGTTTTGTACAGCTAAGCCATTTTACTATTGGCGGCTCTAGCCCTGCTCAGGCTTGGCTGGCTTTGAGTTTCTTTCGAATAGAGTGTTCTACGGGGATGGAATCTAGGTTTGGCTCCAGCGCCTCACGTTCATCAAAGACAAAGCAGCTGCCTTGGTAATGAGCGGAGCCCACCTCCTCGAAATATTTCAAAATACCGCCTTCTAGCTGGTAGCTGTGCTCCATGCCAATTTCCCGCATATATAAGCCAGATTTTTCACAGCGAATACCGCCCGTACAAAAGCTGACCAGCGTCTTATTGGCTAAATCATCTTTATGTGCAGAAATTGCTGCTGGAAACTCAGTAAACTTTTCAATATTGAAATGCAGTGCATTCTCAAAAGTGCCGTAGTCGACCTCAAAGGCGTTGCGGGTATCAACCATCACTACAGGGCGACCTAGATCGTCAGTACCGCGATCTAACCACTCCTGTAGTTTTTTGGGGCTAATGAAATTAGCACGACCTTCCTCAGGACGAATCGCTGGGTGATTCATGCGAATAATTTCATTTTTGAGCTTGATCAACATCTTCTTAAAGGGCTGATCCTCAGACCAGCTTTCTTTTGCTTGAAGTGGGGCAAAGCGGGGGTCGGTGCGGAGCCAATCCAGAAAACCACGTAACTCATCCGTTTTGCCGGCAAGGAACATGTTGATGCCTTCACCAGTCAATAGAATGGTCCCCTTCAGTTGGCGGGCATTGCATTCATCCAGCATTTTGGCGCGCAGCTCTGGCAAGCCGTCTAGGCTGACAAATAAATAGGCGGCAATATTTAGAATCGACTTCATTTTTCTCTCACTGGGCTACAACAGCATTATCGAGCAAATAGGCTAAGGGGGTGTTAATCTTGAGGTCTTATTCAAAGGAGACAAAATCCATGCTGAAATTAGCAAAAATGGCTAAAAAAGCCTTTAAAAACAGCCTCTTAGCCACTTTGATGGCCTTAGGAGTAAGCGGTGTTGCTTTGGCACAAAATGCGGGTGTTGGCACATGGCCCACCCAAAAGCCAATTCGTTTAATTGCGGTCTTTCCGCCAGGTGGCTCAGTTGACCAGGTTGCACGTATATTGGCACCTGCTTTGCAAGCAGAGTTGAAGCAAAACGTGATTGTGGAAAACGTTGGTGGCGCCTCTGGTGTAATTGGTACCTCCGCAATGACTCGGTCCGATCCGGATGGCTACACCTTTGCAGTGGTATTTGATACCCACGGCGTTAACCCTAGCCTCAAAGACAAACTCCCCTATGACACGATTAAAGATATTGCTCCCGTGATTTTGGTTGGCACATCTCCCATGGTGTTAGTTGCAAGCAAAAAATCTGGCATCACTAGCTTTAAACAATTGGTAGATCTTTCCAAGACAGGTAAGCAATTTAGTTACGGTTCAATTGGGATTGGTAGCTTGGGTCATCTAGCAATGGCACGTCTTGCAAAACAAGCGGGCTTTGATTGGAATCACATCCCTTATCGTGGTGGTGGTCCTTTAATGCAAGATGCTTTGGGTGGTCAAGTAGAGTTAGCTGTTGGCTCAGAATTTTTAGTGAAGCCTCATATTGATAACGGTGGAGTTATTCCGCTAGTGATTACAACTGCCAAGCGTTCACCATCCTTGCCTAATGTGCCGACGATTTCTGAGAGCGGGTTCCCAGGCTTTAGTGCGCCAGCTTGGTGGGCGGTATTGGCCCCTGGTAAAACATCTCCGGCAGTGATCGATGCAATGAACAAGGCATTAAATAAAGCCTTAAAGACGCCTGCAGTTGCTGAGAAGTTCAAAATGCAAGGCATCCAAATTATTGGGGGCACCCCTGTTGCTGCACAAGACTTTATCGGCAAGCAAATGGGTATTTGGGGCAAGTTTGTCATTGAAAACAATATTAAAGAAACTGCTCAGTAAGAGTTGTTGATAAGCAGTATTAATAAAAGGTAAGTATGTCAGAACGTTTAATTCCGTATCAGCCAATGGATTTAGCGGAGCCAGCAGAGTTGGTTGCTGCAATTCGCAAAAGACGAGGCGGTCAGTTTATTAATTTAGATCGCATGCTCTTGCATAGCATTCCAATTGCAGAGGGCTGGAATCACTTTATTGGTGAGATTCGGAATAACCTCTCTTTGGATCCGAAATTGCGTGAGTTGGCCATGTGTGGCGTAGCCGTCTTGAATGGTGCTGAATATGAATTCTTTCACCATGCGCCACCTTTTAAGAAGGCGGGCGGGACAGAGGAGCAGGTCCAAGGCTTACGACTTATTGGACAGCCGAATTTCCCAAAAGATCTGTACTCCCCGGTGGAAAACGATGCCGCTGAACTCACTTTTCAGATGACGCGCAATATCAAAGTGGATCCTGAATTAATGAAGCGCTTACAAAGGGCTCTGGGAAGTACGGATACCGTGGAATTAGTCACGGTAATCGCCGCTTACAACATGGTCTCCCGCTTCCTGATAGCGCTCGACGTTAATCCTGAAGATCATCCTCCGGCTTAAAGTTAAAACTTAGCCAAAGCCAAGTCGAAGCATTCATCAATATGATCCGCAACATCCAAACCATTATTCCTGGCATTGCTACCTCTGATGGTGCGGGTGTGAAATTGCGCCGTAGTCTGGGCGGTCAAAATCAAGTCAGGTTAGACCCTTTCTTGATGCTCGATGAGTTTTCCTCCAATGATCCAAATGATTATGTGGCAGGCTTTCCAGCCCATCCCCATCGGGGTTTTGAGACGGTGACCTATATGCTAGAGGGCCACATGTTGCATGAAGATCATTTAGGAAATCAGGGACACCTGAAAACTGGTGGCGTACAGTGGATGACGGCAGGGCGCGGCATTATTCATTCAGAGATGCCGCAGCAAGTGAGTGGCGCCATGCGCGGCTTTCAGTTATGGATTAACTTACCCGCCAAAGAAAAGATGAAGCCGGCTGGCTATAAAGATATTCAGGTTGAGGATATTCCGAAGATCGCTTTGGCAAATAGCGGCTCAGTAAAGGTCATTGCGGGCGCATATGAAGATGGTGGTAAAGCAGTTCAAGGTCCGATTCAGGGAATTACTACTGCACCTCTATTTTTAGATGTGCATTTACCACCCAACGCAGAGTTTGAGCAACGTATTCCAAAAGAACTCAATGCATTTATTTATGTATATGAAGGTGAGCTTGAATTAGGTGGGCCAATGATGCCTGCCCCAAAGCAGGCGGCTATTGTTCTTGGTGACGGAGATCTTTTCAAAGCGAGAACAGGATCTGTAGGCGCGCAATTTATTGTTCTGGCAGCTATACCCATACATGAACCCATCGTTCAGTACGGCCCTTTTGTGATGAATACTCGTGCTGAAATTGAACAAGCCATCGATGATTATCAAAACAATCGGTTTGTGGTTTCCTAGGTGACGCAATCAGCAAACCTTCAATGGGAAGAGGGCGAAAAAATCTGTTCCGCTCATTGGCATTCTGAAAATGGCATTGCGCCGCATAAAAAGATTCAGATCGCGGATGACACGCTGACTGCTGACATTGCTTATCGATTAGCTTGTGCAGGCACTGCGATGCTTTACAAGGGCGACTTTCAGAATGCGCGGCAACTCTTGCAGGCCTTGGTAAGAAGGGTGGACAAGCCTTCCAAGAAATCTACCAGAGCTGACAGAGTTACCAAAGAGAAAACCAAAAGCCCTTTAGATGCATTTAATCTGCATCGTCTCACCCAATCTCAGCGCGCACGTATTTTGGGTATGGTTCTCATCCATGTGAATGCTGACCATACGATACCTTTGAGACGCGCCCCAGATATAGCGCAGGCTTGCCATGAGGCTTATGGAACACAAGAAACTTCCTATGTAATTTCTTTGCGTGAGTTGCTTGGCGTCATTAGCGCTCATGAGTGGCGCAAGACAGGTGTTCAAGTTCTGACTAGGGATGATGAAGAGGTTCGCATTCATCCGCACTACGGTGTTTTCTCTCCAGTGCGCAGTGAATATATTGACTTGGTGCTGAAAGCCCCCTTACCAGAAGCAATAAAAAATAGCTCCATTGCTTTTGATATTGGGACGGGTACTGGAGTGTTGGCGATTATTTTGGCTCTGCGAGATGTTCAGAGGATTATTGCGACCGATCTAAGTGATCGAGCGATTGCTTGCGCGAAAGAAAATATTGACCACTTAGGCTTGAATTCTCAAATTGAAATTCATCAAACCAATCTTTTCCCCGAAACAAAAGCTGCGCTTATTGTTTGTAATCCACCCTGGCTTCCAGCCAGACCAAGCTCCTCGCTAGAGCATGCGGTGTATGACCCTGAGAGTCAGATGCTGAAGGCTTTCTTGAGTGGGTTGAAAGATCATTTGCTGCCAAATGGTGAGGGTTGGCTCATTCTTTCTGACTTAGCAGAGCACTTAGGCTTGAGAGCAAGAGAAGAGTTTCTGAATTGGATTGATCAAGCGGGCTTGAAGGTGATTGCGCATTTAGATACCAAGCCAACGCACAACAAGGCATTTGATAGAGCGGATGCATTGTATGCAGCGAGATCTAAAGAAGTCACTTCACTGTGGCGATTAACCCAAAAGTAGTACCACATTAAATAGCCCTACAAGCACCGCCCCCATTGGGATCATGGTTGTTAATCCACTACATCATCCTTAAAATCATTGAGAGTAGTAGTTAACTTACTACACATTTTTCGGTAAGTTAAATATAGTTTCTCTCATTCATTTTTTAAGGGTGCCATTTGCTTTCTGGTGCATTGTCTAGAAACATATTGCTGATTTCGGGGGTAACTTTCTCTCATGTATTAGCACTATTGATACTTTTATCGGGACCATTTGCGGGGTCAAAATCATCCGCTCCAGATTTTTTGATGGTAAATCTAGTAGGCAAAAGTACCTTGTCATCTCAGCAGAAAAAATCCCTGGCCGCACCCCAAATCAATACATCTTCTAGCAGTGAGCGCGATGGTTCCAGTGCTGTAAATGAGTCACATGCGCATAGTGATAGTAAGGAAGCCGGACGTCTGGCAGTAGGCACGGCTAGACAGGCTATATACAGCCCCAAACCCCATTACCCCTTAGCCAGCAGACAGCTTAAGGAGCAGGGTTTGGTCATTGCAAGATTATGTGTAAGTGAGCAAGGCCTTGTGCAAGAAGTTGGTATCACCCAAAGCTCAGGCTTTCAGGGTTTGGATCGCTCAGCCATCAAGGCTTTGACTCGGTGGAGATTTGCGCCAATTGCAATAGCCCCTGCTCAGGTTTCTTTGCAATGCTTTCAGACACCTATTCAATTTACCTTGGAAGGTTAGTGCTTGAACGAGAAAAATACCTTAGATCTTGATTCAAAATGTATTCGATCAAGCCAACTTTTGCCTAGATGCATTCTAAGCGAAACCTTATTGGGTCACACAAAGCAGATCTTCATCTTGCATGATGGGCATTCATATCAATTGCGCATCACTAAATTAGGGAAGCTCATTTTGACGAAGTAAATATGAATTAACTTACTAGCCAGCAAGAGCATTTTCATATGCATATAGCCAGCGATTTTTTGTTTTTATCACTGGAGATGGTATATGAAGCATCAAGAAGTTTTTCGTCCTCGAAATCGGTTGGCCTGGTTTTCATCGTTTGTATTGTTATATGGAGGATCTTTTTCAGTTTGGGCTAATGCTCAAGATATTGAGTTACCTAGGATTGATATTGTTGGGCGAGAGGAGAAGGCCCTTTATAAAATTCCAGGAACGGTTGATGTTATTGACCAAAAGAAGATGGAGGAGTTGCAACCTCAATCCTTGCAGGACGTCTTAAAGACGATTCCTGGCGTCAATATTCGTGGTGATGAAGGCGGCTTAGGAGCCATTCCGAATATTGGTATTCGTGGCTTAGGCCCAGGTCGGAGCACAAAAGTATTGCTCCTGGAGGATGGAGCTCCAATTCAACCAAGCCTCTTCATTTCCAATGCCTCCTATTACAGCCCACCTGTAGGGCAAATCGACGGGATTGAAGTTTTAAAGGGCGCATCGGGCCTGAAATATGGCCCATCCAATATTGGTGGCGTAGTAAATTACCTTAGTAAAATACCTGCTCCAGGATTTAAGTTAACCGGCAAAGTGGGCAACTACGGATATCGTTTAGCAGAGCTTGAGGCAGGGGGAAAATCATCATCGAATGGCGCCATTGGAGGAATAAATCTGATTCAATCTGAGTCCAATGGATACCAAGGTAATGGTTTCAAGATGTATGACATCTTGGTGAAAGGGGGAATGGAGATTGCGCTGAATCAGTGGTTAAGTGTGAAATACACACATTACGATAACAATATCAATACCTCATATGTGGGTCTACGCCCAAATCAGTACAGCAATCAATCAAAAGATAATCCAGCGCCAAATGACCGCTTCATTACTCAAAGAAATGGTGTAGATCTCAATCATGCTATCGAAATTAGTCCAGAGACCAAAATCAATACCTTGATGTATTGGAGTAGGTTATCTAGAGATTATTGGCGGCAAAGTATTGTTAAACGCACGCAGGAATCGACAGTCTTTAGAGCTTGCAACGTTGGTGCTGATTGCCTGATTGGGCGAAATCGAGAGTTTCAAATGTTAGGCATCGATTCTCGGGTAAGCCATGCCTATAAGGCTCTGGGGATTTCCAATGAAGCAGAGTTTGGATTGCGCTTGCATACCGAATCTCAAATCAATCAAGTAGTGAGTTCCAAAACTCTCACCTATTCTGGTCGACTCACTTCGCAGGAAGATAACAAGGCTAATTCAGTGGCGGTCTATGCGCAAAACCGTTTCTTGCTGAGCAAAGACTTTGCCCTTATTCCTGGGGTACGAGTGGAAAGTTATAACCAGACCCGTTCAAATGCTGCTACTGGAAAAGCTGGTAGCGCCAAGAATGTAGAAACTATTCCACAAATTGGTGCTACCTGGCAGCTTGTTCCCCAAGTGCAGGCGTACGGTAGTGTTTATAAAGGTTTTGCGCCAGCACAGTTAGCCACCGCAATTGATGACAAAGGAGTTGATCAGCAGTTAGCCCCAGAACGCTCAACCAATACGGAGCTCGGTCTGCGTGGTCGCTCTGGCGCCTTTACTTATGATTCAGCTATTTTTAGCATGAACTTCAGCAATCAAATTGTGAATCAGAGCTTAGCTGCCGGAATTTCTAAAGCCAATGGCGGTAAAAGTTTGCATCAAGGTGCTGAGATGTCCTTGGCTTATGCGCTAGGAGGAGGATGGGGGATTAATGGTAATGCTACTTACATCCCGGTGGCTAAGTTTGTTGGCACGAGCTCTTTGGGGCGAGATGGTAATCGCATTCCGTACACGCCTAAATTAACTTCAAATTTGGGTGTTAGCTACGAAAAGAATGGCTTCAATACTTTAGTCAATCTGAATTATCTTTCTGCTCAATATGCGGATTCAGCAAATACAGTTGCGCAAAATGCTATTGGAACTTTAGGCGAGGTCCCAGCCTTTGCAACAGTGAATTGGAGCGCTAACTACGCTATTAACAAAGATTGGAAAGTGTTTGGGGTAATTAATAATGTATTTGATAGGCGGTATATATCTAGCAGGAGTCCAGATGGAATCTTTGCGGGAGCACCTCTCAATTTCCAAGCTGGTATGAGTTATCAATTTAATTGATAAGAATAGGCGATTTCTGAATTAAAGAAAAACGCCACCTCGATGGGTGGCGTTTGACTGTTACTTCAAAATGGTGGAACCGGCGGGAATCGAACCCGCGTCCGCAAATCCTCCACAACAAGTTCTACATACTTAGTCATATCATTTAATTTAGCCAGCTAGGCACGGATTGACACGTTCCACGCTGACGATTCACTAAATTTTCGAATCATTCCCCGTGACATGAAATGATCTTATCTCTTGTAAATGACCCTGATCTAGCTTGCGCTAGCTGACCCAAGAGAGAATCAGTTCAGGGGCAACCGCAATTAAGCGGCTAGTGCGAAACGTTCGTCGTTTGCAGTTAAAACATTCCCATTGATTTACGAGATAACGGGTCCTCGGTATGCCCTTGATGCTTTGTAACCCACGTCGAAACCATGTCGGCCCCAGATTGCATGCTTAGGAAGCTCTATTTTAAAGCCGCCAGCTTTAAATTGTTGAATATCTTTTATTCCCTATTGGGAAAGATGATTTGCAGTAGCTCGAGAGGCTTATTGACGATGTAATCGGCTCCCCAAGCCTCTGGAGGCTCTTTACAGCCACAGTAGCCATATGCGGCTGCGACAGTCTTCATTCCTGCCGCTTTGCCTGCTAGAACATCTCTAATGTCATCGCCCACATAAAGCGATTTTGTAGGATCTACTTTAGCTATTCTAGCGGCGTGCAAGATAGGTTCAGGATGGGGTTTTGAATACGGTGTTGTATCGCCAGAAACTGTAGAAATAGCTCGTTGGCGCAAACCCATTAATTCAGTAAGAGGGTTGGTGAAACGCTCACTTTTATTTGTAACAATGCCCCAGGGGAGCTTGGCTTGATCCATTTGATCGAGTAAATGGCTCATGTCATCGAATAATTTACTCTCTACCAGCAATGCTTTTTCATAATTACTGAAAAATTCATCGCGCAATAGAGTGAAATCCGCATGATCGGGGCAAATGCCAAAGGCGCCTTCGAGTAATCCGCGAGCACCAGCCGATGCATAGGGGCGCAGAAATTCATAAGGCTTGGGCTTAAGATTACGTGCAACCAGCAATTGATTGGTTGCCGCTACTAAATCAGGTGCGGTATCAGCTAACGTGCCATCTAAATCAAAAAAGATTCCGGCGTATGGGCTTAAAAGATTTCTCATGTATTGAATTATTTACGAACGGCAATCATATAGTTCACATCGACATCATCATTCAGGCTATAGACCTGAGTGAGTGGGTTGTAGCTCATACCCTTCATGCCGAGCATTTCTAAGCCTGCATGACGTGTAAAAGCAACGAGTTCAGAGGGTTTGATGAATTTAGCGTATTCGTGAGTACCTCTGGGTAGTAATTTCAGAATGTATTCAGCGCCAATAATGGCAAATAAGTAGGACTTAGGGCTGCGGTTGAGGGTGCTAAAAAATAACGTGCCACCAGGCTTACAAAGTTTGGCGCAAGCGCGCACCACTGAAGCTGGGTCCGGTACATGTTCAAGCATCTCCATGCAAGTCACTACATCGTATTGTTCGGGCTGCTCATCAGCCAACGCTTCGGCCGAGATAGAGCGATAGGTGAGGTTTGCGCCCACTTCTAATGCGTGCAATTCAGCAACCTTAAGTGCTTTTTCTGATAAATCAATACCGGTTGTGTCTGCGCCTGATTGAGAAATGGATTCCGCCAAGATGCCGCCGCCGCAACCAATATCAACAACCTTCTTGCCTTCCAGGCTAACAAAGGACTTAATCCAGTTCAAGCGCAGTGGGTTGATGGCATGCAGGGGTTTGAATTCACTATTAGGGTCCCACCAACGATGGGCTAGAGCGCTAAATTTGGCGATTTCTGACTGGTCGACGTTCATATGAATTGCTTATCTGTAAGGCTATAGGAGAAGTTTATGAATATAGCGGAAATAAAAAAGCCCGCTAGAAGCGGGCTTTTTTACAAGTAAAGTGAATTACTTAGCTGCTGTACCAACAACTTCGATGTCAGTACGGCGGTTCTTAGCGCGGCCTTCAGCAGTTGCATTTGATGCAACTGGATTGCTCTTGCCTTTTGATTCTGTGTAGATACGGCTACCGTCAACACCCTTGCTTACGAGGTATGTCTTAACAGATTGCGCACGACGCTGACCGAGGGCCATGTTGTATGCATCTGTACCAACGCTGTCAGTGTTACCAACAGCAATGATTACTTCTAACTTAATCTTGCTCAAATCAGCAGCGATCTTGTCCAAAGTGGCTTTACCTTCTGGTTTCAAATCAGACTTGTTGAAGTCATAAAGTGTGTCAGCTTGCAAAGTGATTTTGCTTTGGCTAACGCCAGCAGCAGCAGCAGCAGCAGTCAACGCACCGTCACAACCTTTAGCTGCAGTAGCAGGTGTCCAGTTGTTATCGCGCCAGCACAATGTGCCATCTCCGTTTTTCCAGTTTAGGGCGCCATCGCCGTTTTGCCAGTTATCAGAAGCCATCGCTGCAGTAGCAGAAACAGTAATAACAGAAGCGAGCAACACTCTTAGGGTTTTGTTCATTTTTAGTCCTCAAAAATCTCTTTTTTAATTAAAGTCAAACTTAAATGTAATTCGCCCTACCTTGATGCAAAAACTGCAAAGCGACACATCTCAATTTCGTACAAACTGACAGAATCTTAGCATAGGGCCTACCTGTCATCAAAATGATATTATTTCTAGATGGAACAAGCCGCTAAAGAAACACTACCAATATCCCTCGAAGACGAAATGCGGCGGTCCTATTTGGACTATGCAATGAGCGTCATCGTCGGCAGAGCCCTGCCAGACGTGCGTGACGGCCTCAAGCCGGTTCACCGCCGGGTCTTATTCGCAATGTATGAATTAAACAACGATTGGAACCGAGCTTACAAAAAATCTGCCCGCATAGTTGGCGATGTAATCGGTAAATACCATCCGCACGGTGATTCTGCGGTGTATGACACGATCGTTCGGATGGCCCAGGATTTCTCTCTGCGCTATATGCTGGTTGACGGGCAGGGTAACTTTGGCTCCGTAGACGGCGATAACGCTGCTGCAATGCGATATACCGAGATCCGCCTGCGCAAGATAGCTCATGAGCTTTTGGCCGATTTAGACAAGGAAACGGTCGATTTTGGGCCAAATTACGACGGTAGCGAGAGGGAACCCCTGATTCTGCCTGCCAAAGTGCCTAATTTGCTCATAAATGGCAGTTCTGGCATTGCAGTAGGTATGGCGACCAATATCCCTCCCCATAACTTGGATGAGGTGGTTTCAGCCTGTTTGCACGTACTGCACAACCCAGAATGCACGATTGATGAGCTGATTGAGATCATTCCAGCCCCGGATTTCCCGACCGCCGGCATCATTTATGGCGTTCAAGGTGTTCGCGAGGGTTATCGCACTGGCCGTGGCCGTGTCGTGATGCGTGCCAAAACTCACTTTGAAGATTTGGATAAGGGCGCGCGTCAAGCCATCATCGTTGATGAGTTGCCATACCAAGTAAATAAAAAGAACTTGCTCGAGCGTATCGCTGAGTTAGTGAATGAGAAAAAAGTAGAAGGCATTTCTGATTTGCGTGATGAGTCAGATAAATCCGGTATGCGCGTTGTGATTGAGTTGAAGCGCGGTGAAGTACCCGAAGTCGTTCTCAATAATTTGTATAAGAGCACTCAGTTACAAGATAACTTCGGTATGAACATGGTGGCCTTGGTAGATAACCAGCCACGCTTGTTGAACTTGAAGCAGATGCTTGAGTACTTCTTGCAGCATCGTCGTGAAGTAGTGACACGTCGTACGATTTTTGAATTACGCAAAGCACGTGATCGTGGTCACGTTTTGGAAGGTTTGGCTGTTGCATTGGCAAACATTGATGAGTTCATTGCGCTTATTAAGGCAGCTGCGAACCCAGTGATTGCCAAGCAAGAGTTGATGGGCAAAGCTTGGGATTCATCGATGGTGCGTGAGATGTTGGCGCGTGCTGAGACTGATACGCCAGGCGGCCGCAACGCTTATCGTCCAGAGGGATTGCTGCCTGAGTACGGCATGCAAACTACTGGCTTGTATCGCCTCTCTGATAGTCAGGCGCAAGAAATTTTGCAGATGCGCTTGCAACGTTTGACTGGTCTTGAGCAAGACAAGATTGTTAACGAATACAAAGAAGTGATGTCAGAGATTTCTGACTTACTTGATTTGTTAGCAAAGCCAGAGCGTGTCACTCAAGTGATCGAATCCGAGTTAAAGGAAGTTCAAGCGGAGTTTGGTATTGCTGGTGGCGATACAGGTCGTCGCTCATTCATTGAGATGAATGCCACTGAACTCTTCACAGAAGATTTGATTACACCGCAAGACATGGTGGTGACGCTTTCAAATACTGGTTACATGAAGAGTCAGCCACTGAGTGAATACCGCGCACAAAAACGTGGTGGTCGCGGCAAGCAAGCTGCAGCCACTAAGAATGAAGATTGGATTGATACACTTTTCGTTGCGAACACCCATGACATTATTTTGTGCTTCTCCGATCGCGGTCGGATGTATTGGCTCAAAGTTTGGGAAGTGCCGCAAGGTAGTCGCACCTCTCGTGGCAAGCCAATCGTCAATATGTTCCCGTTAATTGAAGGCGAGAAGATCACTGTGATTCTGCCAATTAAGGGCTATCAAGATGATCATTACGTCTTTATGGCTACTAGCCTGGGCACTGTGAAGAAGACTCGCTTGTCGGATTTCTCAAATCCACGTAAGGCCGGCATTATTGCGGTTGACTTGAATGAAAACGACTTCTTAGTTGGTGCGGCGATTACTGATGGTCAGCACGACGTCATGTTGTTCTCTGACGCCGGTAAAGCAGTGCGCTTTGATGAGAATGATGTTCGCCCAATGGGTCGTACCGCACGCGGTGTGCGTGGCATGAACTTAGGCGAAGGTCATCAAGTGATCGCTATGTTGGTTGCTCCCGCAGAAGCTGCAGAAGGCATTGAAGAGGCTGTGGTGGATGCAAACGGCATTGCAATTCCAAGTAGCGTATTGACGGCTACAGAGAATGGTTACGGTAAGCGTACGCCAATCGCTGAATATACGCGTCATGGTCGCGGTACGAAGGGCATGATTGCCATTCAGACTTCAGAGCGTAACGGTAAGGTGGTTGCTGCTGCCTTGGTATCTCCAGAAGATCAAATTATGTTGATCACTACTGGCGGCATCTTGGTACGTACTCGTGTTTCTGAAATCCGCGAAATGGGACGGGCCACTCAAGGCGTTACCTTGATCAACGTTGATGAAGGCACTCGCTTATCAGGCTTACAGCGTATTGCTGAGAGCGATTCGGACGAAGAGGTTGATGCTGATGGCGCAGAAGAAAGTGATGTATCTGCTGATCCAACAACCGACTCTAATGACGATACGGCAGGTGACGCTTAAGCGTCACCTTTAGACTAGACACATCATGACTTTTGACCGCCGCATTTTCAATTTCGCTGCGGGGCCCGCTACTTTGCCTGAAGAGGTGCTGAAGCAGGCTGCCGATGAAATGCTCAATTGGCGTGGGCTCGGTACGAGCGTGATGGAGATCAGTCACCGCAGTAAAGAGTTCATGGAAGTGTATGAAGAGGTGGTGCAAGATTTGCGCACCCTCATGAATATTCCTGATAATTATGAAATTTTGCTCTTACAAGGCGGTGGTCTTGGACAAAATGCAGCCATCCCCATGAACCTGATGCCTTTGGCCAAGAACGGACCGAGGGCGGATTACATCGTTACTGGCGTGTGGTCAGACAAATCCTATAAAGAAGCGCAGAAGTATGGCGCTGCAAATTTAGCCGCCTCTTCAGCCGCAGAAAAATTCAATACCATTCCGGCAAGATCAACTTGGAAGTTATCTGGTGATGCTGCTTATGTTCTCTACTGTGCCAATGAAACGATTGGTGGTGTTGAGTTCCCAGACGTGCCGGATGTTGGTGATGTTCCGCTAGTTGCGGATATCTCTAGCAATATCCTTTCTAAAGAGATGGATGTAAGCAAGTGCGCCGTTTGGTTTGGTGGTGCGCAAAAGAATATTGGCCCTTCTGGCGTGACGATTGTGATTGTGCGTAAGGATTTAATTGGTCATAGCATGGGCATTACTCCCACGATTTGGGATTGGGCTGTGCAGGCCAGCACACAGTCGATGATCAATACGCCGCCGACATTTTCGATCTATATGGCTGGCCTAGGCTTTAAGTGGCTGCTTAAGCAAGGCGGAGTGAAAGCCATTGCAAAGCGTAACCAAGAAAAAGCGGATTTACTTTATAACTTTTTAGATCAAAGCAGCTTGTATGAGAATCGTGTCACCAAGGAATATCGCTCACGTATGAACGTGACTTTCTTCTTAAAAGATGAGAACCTGAATGCAGAGTTTTTGGCGCAATCAAACGCCGCTGGCTTGGTTGCCTTGCGTGGCCATAAAGCTGCAGGCGGTATGCGTGCCAGCATCTATAACGCAATGCCTATTGAGGGTGTAAAAGCCTTAGTTGAATTTATGCGCGACTTTGAAAGGCGGGCTTAATGAGTACTGAAGAACAGCGCTTAGCGCCCTTGCGGGAAAAAATTGACACGCTCGATGCGCAGATCTTGGATTTACTCACCCAGCGTGCACAAGCTGCGCAAGAAGTAGGCCATGTTAAAGGCGGATTCTCATCACCAGTATTTCGTCCTGAGCGTGAGCGCCAAGTTGTAGCACGCCTTCAAGAGATTAATAATGGCCCATTACTTTCAGATGGTATTGCTGCTATCTGGCGCGAAGTGATGTCTGCATGTAGAGCTTTGGAAGCTCGCCAAACCATTGCGTATCTTGGCCCAGTTGGAACATTCTCTGAGCAAGCTGCGCAAACTTATTTTGGTCATTCCATTGCTGGATTGCCTTGTGCCAGTTTGGATGAGGTTTTTAAAGCAGTAGAGAAGGGCGCGGCACAATTTGGCGTAGTGCCTGTTGAGAATTCTAGTGAAGGTGCGATTTCTCGCACATTGGATTTATTGCTCGACTCTTCTATGCGTATTAGCGGCGAAGTCGTATTGCCAATTCGTCATCACTTGTTGACTAAGAGCGGTAACTTGGATGGTGTAACCACCGTTTGCGCTCATGCTCAAGCATTGGCGCAGTGCCAGCAATGGTTAAGCGTGCACGCTCCACAACTCAAGCGTCAAGCGGTGAGTAGTAATGCGGAAGCAGCTCGCATGGCGGCAAGTGATCCTACTCTGGCTGCAATTGCTGGTGATCCCGCTCAAGAAGCTTATGGCTTGCAAGCAGTGGCTGCACAGATTCAGGATGATCCGCATAATCGCACCCGTTTTGTTGTGGTTGGTAACTACGCCTGCCAGCCAACCGGTAAAGATCAGACCTCTTTGGTGCTCTCTGTTGATAACCAGCCTGGTGCCGTTCATCGCTTATTAGCGCCTTTGGCAACGCATAGTGTCTCTATGAATCGCTTCGAATCTCGTCCTGCACGCAAAGGTACTTGGGAATATCACTTCTATATTGACATTGCTGGTCATGCAGATGATGCGAAAGTGGTGAAGGCGCTTGAAGAGTTAAAAGGGGTTGCAGCTTTCTATAAGAACCTTGGCTCGTATCCTCACTCTACCTAATCCAAGATTAACTGTAACTAACTGTGTATTAGTAAATAAATTAGTAAAGCTCGAATGACTTCTAAGATTGGCTTAAAACATATTCATGCGATCGCCCCTTATGTTGGTGGTCGCCCTATCAGCGAAGTTGCGCGTGAGTATGGCCTTGATGAAAATAAAATTGTGAAGCTAGCCTCCAATGAAAATCCATTAGGCATGCCAAAGTCCGCACAAGATGCAATGCTCAAGGCTGCAGGTGACTTAGGCCGCTACCCAGATTCCAATGGATTTGAGTTAAAGAATGTTTTAGCCGATCGATTGGGTGTGCCAACAGACTGGATTACCTTAGGTAATGGCAGTAACGATATTCTGGAATTGGCTGCCCGTGCAGTGGCACAAGCTGGCGATGAAGTGATCTTCTCAAAGCATGCCTTTGCTGTTTATCCCTTAGCCACTCAGGCTGTTGGCGCTAAGGCAATTGAAGTGGCTGCTACGGATATTTATGGCCACGACCTACCAGCCATGTTGGCGGCAATTAAAGCATCTGGCGACAAGGCAAAGTTGGTATTTGTGGCTAATCCCAATAATCCTACTGGTAGTTATTTGACAGCTAAAGAGATTGAAGACTTTTTAGTTGCAGTTCCATCAAATGTAGTTGTTGTACTTGATGAAGCCTATAACGAGTACCTCACGCCTGAGCAACGCTACGATGCCATTGCTTGGGTAAAGCGCTTCCCTAATATGATTTTGTCGCGCAGTTTCTCCAAGGCTTATGGTTTAGCCGGTCTGCGCATTGGTTATGGGGTTGCACAACCGCACTTAACTGATCTACTGAATCGTATTCGTCAGCCGTTTAATGTGAATAGTCTAGCCCAGGCTGCTGCTATTGCAGCCTTTCAGGACAAAGAATTTTTGCAGCAAGGTTTTGAACTCAATCGTGCTGGCTATGCCCAGCTCACCAAAGCTTTCGATGAACTAGGCTTACGCTATCTGACGTCTGCAGGCAACTTTGTACTCGTTAAGGTGGGTGATGATGACCAAGCTGGTGCTCGCATTAATTTGGAATTACTTAAGCGCGGCATTATTGTTCGCCCAGTGGGTAACTACGGCTTGCCACAATGGTTGCGTATCTCGATTGGTTTGCCAGACGAAAATGCAGCCTTCATTGCCGCTTTAAAAGAAATACTGTCCTAATGACCATCATTAATCCAGCAAGTAATTACGGTACCGTCACCATCGTTGGTGTTGGTTTGATTGGTGCCTCATTGGGTTTGGCACTCAAGCAGGCGGGTGTGGTGACAAAAGTTTTGGGCGTAGGTCGTAGCAAAGAAAATTTAGATCAAGCGCAAAAGATGGGTGCGATTGATGGTGTGGTGGATTTGGTTGAGGCAGCCAAGCAATCTGATGTCATCGTACTTTGTGTGCCCGTAGCGCAAATGCGCGCTGTATTTGAAATGATGGAGCCACATCTTGAG
This sequence comes from Polynucleobacter sp. P1-05-14, assembly GCF_018881675.1. NCBI lineage: Bacteria > Pseudomonadati > Pseudomonadota > Betaproteobacteria > Burkholderiales > Burkholderiaceae > Polynucleobacter > Polynucleobacter sp. P1-05-14. The sequence goes on from NZ_JACVPV010000002.1 coordinate 84,949, forward strand.
CCTCGCACCATGATTACCGATGCCGGCAGCACTAAAGGCGATGTGATTTTGGCTGCCAAGGAGGTGTTGGGTAAGAAGGCATGTCAATTTGTGCCGGCTCATCCGATTGCAGGAGGTGCACAGCATGGCGCTGCGGCTGCTAAAGCGGATTTATTTCAAGGCAAGCAAGCCATTATTTGTCCTTTGCAGGAAAACTCACCTGAAGATACCGCCTTGATCGCTGGCTTTTGGGAATCTGTTGGTTCTGAGGTGAAAAAGATTGGTGTCGTGCAGCACGATGCGATTTACGCTGCTGTTTCTCATCTCCCACATCTACTGTCATATGCCTTAATGGCTAGCGTGGTGAACTCAGAAGATGCTGAGCAAAAGTTGAGCCATGTTGGTGCTGGTTTTAAAGATTTCACACGCATTGCTTCATCCAGCCCAGAGATGTGGCGCGATATTTGCTTGGGTAATCGCACCGCCATCCTAAAGGAATTAGATCAATATCTATTGATCGTCAACCACATGCGCAAACTCGTTGCTGAAGGTGATGGCGCAGGTTTGGAAAAATTATTCAACAAGGCGAGCAAAGCACGTCAAGACTTGGACGTCCTTTAATGAGCGGTTTACCAGATATTAGTATTGGGCCATTTCAGCTAGCGCAAGGCTCGATTGTGTTGCCAGGCTCGAAAAGTATTTCTAACCGCGCCTTGTTATTAGCAGCCTTATCCACCGGCACAACTACCCTCAAAAATTTATTAGATGCGGATGACACTCAGGTGATGCGCAGTGCCTTGCGTCAGCTCGGCTTATCTGTAACAGATAAAGATGACAAGGTATGCGTCGTTGAGGGTTGTGGTGGCAAGTTTCCAGTACAGGATGCAGACCTCTTTATGGGTAATGCCGGTACTGCGATGCGTCCGTTAACTGCCGCTTTAGCAATGCAAGGCGGCAACTACCGTCTATCTGGTGTTGCTCGCATGCACGAAAGACCTATTCGGGATTTGGTCGATGGTCTACGTCAAGTGGGCGCAAAGATCGACTATGAATTACAAGCAGGCTATCCGCCAATCAAAATCTTGGCGGCAGATATTCAGATTAAAGATGTTGTTAAGGTGCGCGGTGATGTATCAAGTCAGTTCTTAACAGCGTTACTCATGGCTTTGCCATTGGTGGCAAATGAGCCTGTGCGTATTGAAGTGATTGGCGAATTGATTTCTCGTCCGTACATCGATATCACTTTGAAGTTGATGGCGCGCTTTGGCGTAACGGTTGCTTGTCCTGATAAGCAGTCATTCATTATTCCTGCAAAACATTCTGATGTGGTTTACAAAAGTCCAGGTCAGTTATCCGTAGAGGGTGATGCTTCTTCTGCCTCCTACTTTTTGGCTCTAGGCGCCATAGGTGGTGGCCCAGTTAAGGTATTAGGGGTTGGCAAAGATAGTATTCAAGGCGATGTGGCATTTGCCGATGCGCTTGCGCTGATGGGTGCAAAAATTAATGCAGGCGAAGATTGGATTGAAGTATCAGGTGTGAAAAATGCCAATGGTAAGCTCAATGGCATCACCATTGATTGCACTGAAATTCCGGATGCGGCGATGACCTTGGCTGTGGCTGCATTGTTTGCAGGAGGCCCAACACGTTTAAATAATATTGCTAGCTGGCGCGTTAAAGAAACAGATCGCATTGCGGCAATGGCGAAAGAATTGAAAAAAGTTGGTGCAATCGTTGAAGAAGGTGTTGACTACATTGTTGTGCAAGCTCCTGCATTACCCAGTGACTGGAAGTCTCCGATTGAAGGTATTGATACCTATGATGACCATCGTATGGCCATGTGTTTCTCACTTGCTGCATTTGGCCCAAATGCGCTCAAGATCAATGATCCTAATTGCGTAGCAAAAACCTTCCCGACTTACTTCGCAGAGTTTGCAAAGGTAGTGAACTAAGTTCATGAGATCTTTCCCAGTTATTGCTATTGATGGTCCAACTGCTTCGGGCAAGGGTACTGTTGCCTCACTCGTTGCAGAAAAGCTGGGCTTTCATTATTTGGATAGTGGCGCGCTCTACCGCTTAGTGGCTTTAGCCAGCGAAAAACAGAGAATTGACGTTAAAAATGGCTCAGAACTTGGACTTTTAGTCCCTAAATTATTGATTTCATTCAAAAATGGGCAGATTTTTCTGAATGGCGAGGATGTCACAGATGCTATTCGCACTGAAAATATAGGATTAAGGGCCTCTGCTTTAGCCGTCCACCCTGAGGTGAGATCTGCTTTAGTGGGCCTGCAGCGCGGTTTTCGCCAATCTCCTGGGCTGGTAGCCGATGGCAGGGATATGGCAAGTGTCATATTCCCAGACGCTGTTTTGAAGGTTTTCTTGACTGCAACGGCAGCTGCCAGAGCCGAACGTCGCTATAAGCAATTGATAGCTAAGGGAATTTCTGCTAAACTTGAGGACTTGCTGCAAGATTTGCAGGAGCGCGATGCCAGAGATAGTAGTCGAGGTACCGCACCCTTGTTAGTTGCAGATGGTGCGAAAGTGCTTGAAACATCAGATTTATCTATAGATCAAGCAGTTAAGACGGTTTTGGATTGGTATCAATCAACAATCGCCTAGTTCGTATGTAGTTGGCTGTAAGCAGTAGTTTTGGTGTCTTAAGAAACTCCACAACGCGACTTTTCATTAGCGTGTTTCTTGAAGACTTTTTTAACCTAACCCGTCAGGCCTTCTGGCGGCACAAAGTGAATACACATGTCTGAATCATTTGCAGAATTATTTGAAGAATCATTAACCCGATCGAATATGAAGACCGGCCAAGTTATTTCGGCTGAAGTTCTTCGCATCGACCATAACTTCGTCGTTGTTAACGCTGGCTTAAAGTCTGAAGCGTTTATTCCTGTTGAAGAATTCCATAACGACGCTGGCGAGATTGAAGTAGCTCCTGGCGATTTCGTTTCTGTTGCTATTGACGCTCTTGAGAACGGCTATGGCGACACCATCCTTTCCCGTGATAAAGCGAAACGCTTGGCATCATGGATGAACTTGGAAAAAGCGCTTGAGCAAGCGGAGATCGTTACCGGTACTGTTACTGGTAAGGTTAAAGGCGGCTTGACTGTAATGGTTAACGGTATCCGCGCATTCTTGCCTGGATCACTCGTTGATACACGTCCAATCAAAGACACCAGCCCTTACGAAGGTAAGACGATGGAGTTCAAGGTTATCAAGCTTGACCGTAAGCGTAACAACGTAGTGTTGTCACGTCGTGCAGTGGTTGAAGCTAGCCAAGGTGAAGAGCGTGCTAAGTTGATGTCTAATCTTAAAGAAGGCGCAGTAGTTACTGGCCTCGTTAAGAACATCACCGATTACGGTGCGTTCGTTGACCTGGGCGGTATCGATGGCCTCTTGCACATCACTGACTTGGCATGGCGTCGTGTGCGTCACCCAAGTGAGATGTTGACTGTTGGTCAAGAAGTTACCGCGAAGATTTTGAAGTTTGATCAAGAAAAGAACCGTGTTTCACTCGGCGTGAAACAGCTTGGTGATGATCCATGGGTTGGTATCGCTCGTCGTTACCCACCAAACACCCGTTTATTCGGCAAAGTAACTAACTTGACTGATTACGGCGCATTCGTTGAAATCGAATCTGGTATTGAAGGTTTGGTACACGTTTCTGAAATGGACTGGACTAACAAGAACGTTGCTCCAAGCAAAGCTACTGCATTAGGAACTGAAGTTGAAGTAATGGTTCTGGACATTGATGAAGACAAGCGTCGTATCAGCTTGGGCATCAAGCAGTGCAAAGCTAATCCATGGGAAGAGTTCTCACGTGCCCAACAAAAAGGCGATAAGTTAACTGGCGCAATCAAGTCTATTACTGACTTTGGTGTGTTCATTGGCTTGCCTGGCGGCATCGACGGTTTAGTTCACCTTTCAGACCTTTCATGGAATGAGCCAGGTGAAGAAGCTGTTAAGAAATACAAAAAAGGTGATGAAGTTGAAGCCACTGTATTGGCAATTGATGTTGAGAAAGAGCGTATCTCTCTCGGTATTAAGCAATTGTCTGGCGACCCATTCAACAACTACACATCTGTCAGCGACAAGGGTAGCCTCGTTACTGGTACTGTGAAGGCTGTTGATGCTAAGGGTGCAACAATTCACTTGGCTGATGAAGTTGAAGCTTACTTACGTGCTTCTGAGATCTCAACCGATCGCGTTGAAGATGCACGCAATGTATTGAAAGAAGGCGACAGCGTTACTGCAATGATCATTAATATTGATCGCAAGTCACGTGTTATCAATCTTTCAATTAAGGCAAAAGACAGCTCTGATCAACAAGATGCAATGAGCAAGCTCCAAGGTGATGCGCAGTCTGGCACAACCAATTTGGGCGCTTTGTTAAAAGCAAAATTGGACAATCAAGGCTAAATCAATATCGCCGCTTTCCACTAGGAAGGCGGCGATTTTTTATTGATAGATCATGACAGATCAAGAGCAACAAGCAATCACCCGCTCCGAACTAGTGGAGAGCCTCGCGGAACAGTTTCCGCAGCTTTTGCCTAGGGACGTGGAGTTAGCGGTAAAAACTTTGTTGGACACAATGACTCATGCTTTGGCTGAGGGCAAGCGTATCGAGTTGCGCGGCGTGGGAAGTTTTGTACTTCACCATCGTCCTGCACGCACTGGCCGCAATCCAAAGTCTGGTGAGAAAGTATTGATCCCAGAAAAACGCGTTCCGCACTTTAAGCCTGGCAAAGAATTGCGTGAGCGAGTAGATTACAAGCCGTTGAAGCAGGCGGGCCCCAAAGAGGGTTCTGGTGCCTAAGATTCAGGCTCAACCTCAGTGGTCCATTCGGGTCATTTTTTTATTTAAATTCTGCACGCTATGATTCAGATAGCTACTCCTTGGTTATTGCTGCTGCCAGTCATGTTTGGCATCGGTTGGTTAGCGGCCCGCTGGGACTTGCGTCTTGAAAACCGCATGGATGAGCGTGAGCGCATGCGTCAGCAGCGATCTACCTTTAAAGGTTTGAGTCTTTTGCTCAATGAGCAACCTGATCAAGCGATTGAAACCTTGGTCAAAATTGCCCAGTTAGATCCAGAGACTATTGAGTTGCATTTCTCATTAGGTAATTTATTTCGCCGTCGTGGTGAAACAGAGCGAGCTATTCGCATTCATCAACACTTAGCCAATCGCGATGATTTAAAACCACGTGATCGTGATCATGCTGCCTATGAGTTAGGTAGGGACTTTTTGCGCGCAGGCTTGCTTGACCGCGCCGAAGCCTCGTTAAATCGCGTAGGTGATGGCAAGTATGCCGAGCCTGCAAAAGAAAGCTTGTTGGAGATGTATCAAATTGAGCATGATTGGAAAAAAGCCATCATTGCTGCAAGTGAACTTGAAGGACTGCAAGGTAAATCGCATCATACTGAAATTGCTCAATTTCACTGTGAGCTTGGTCAAGAGGCTTTACGTCGCAAAGACTTGGTTGAGGCGGAGCAATCAATCCACCGTGCTCTACAGGCTGTCCCAAATCATGCACGCGCTTTGATCTTGCAAGGCGATTATTTGATGGCAATGGATCGCCCTGCTCAAGCGATTGAGGCTTGGAGTCTGATTGCCAGCTCTCACCCTGCTTATATGCATTTGTTGGCTGATCGTTGGATGGTTGCTCACGCAGCGGTTAATAAAGAGAGCGAGGGCTTAGATCGCCTCTGTGAATTGTTAAAAACTCAAGCCGCTGGTGAGTTGCTCGATATTGTGCATAAGCACCTCATGAAAATTCGGGGTCCACAGACAGCAAGTGCGATGTTATCTGATGTCATGCAGCATTCGCCGACTTTGATTGCTTTGTCTAAGATGGCTGAAACTCGCCTTGCATTGGAGGAGGGTAGTGCCAGCCCAGAAAGACTCTTGGAATTACAGTCTATTCTGAATCTTTTGCGTCAGCGCACCACCAGCCTAGCTCGCTACACTTGTGGTAATTGCGGATTTAGAGCGAGAAGATTTTATTGGCAATGTCCTGGCTGTAATCATTGGGAGGCATACTCCCCGAGACGGAGTGAGGGTGCGGCACCTAGCGGCCCTTCCATGTAAAGATTTGGAGAGAAATTGAAAGTCACCATCATCGGTAGTGGTTACGTAGGCCTTGTTACTGGCGCATGCCTAGCTGAGCAGGGTAATAACGTCTTTTGTGTCGATGTCGATTCCAAAAAGATCGAGATTCTCAACTCTGGCGGCGTTCCTATTTATGAGCCTGGTCTTAAAGAGATGATTGAGCGCAATCGCGCTGCAGGTCGTTTACAGTTCTCTACTGATATTGCTGCCTCAGTTGCTCATGGTGAAATTCAATTTATTGCAGTAGGTACACCTCCAGATGAAGATGGCTCAGCTGATCTTCAATATGTCGTAGCAGCAGCGCGCAATATTGGTCGTCACATGACTACCCCTAAAGTGATTGTCGATAAATCGACTGTGCCAGTCGGTACTGCCGATAAAGTAAGTGCAGCGATTACCGAAGAATTAGAAAAAAGAAACTTATCTCCTGAGTTATGCTCTGTAGTCTCCAATCCTGAGTTCCTCAAAGAAGGTGCTGCAGTAGAAGACTTTATGCGTCCCGACCGCATTGTGATCGGTACTGAAAATACCCCAGCTGGATTGCACGCCAAAGAACAGATGCGTAAGCTCTACGCCCCCTTTAATCGTCACCATGAGCGTACCTACTACATGGATGTTAAAAGTGCTGAGCTCACTAAATACGCGGCTAATGCCATGTTGGCTACCCGCATTTCCTTTATGAACGAGCTGGCCAACTTGGCTGACTTAGTAGGCGCTGATATTGAAGCAGTGCGCCAAGGTATTGGTTCGGACTCTCGTATTGGTTATGGCTTTTTGTATTCGGGTACCGGCTATGGCGGCTCCTGCTTCCCTAAGGACGTGTCCGCCTTATCCAAAACCGCTAAAGAGCATGGGCGAGATCTCAAGATCCTGGATGCCGTGGAAGCTGTGAACGAATTGCAAAAGTGCATTTTGGTCGAAAAGATCGAAAAGCGCTTTGGTAGTGACCTCAATGGTATGAAGTTTGCACTCTGGGGTTTAGCCTTTAAACCCAATACTGACGATATGCGCGAAGCGCCTAGTCGTGTGATTATTCAAGAGCTCGTTAAGCGTGGCGCACAAGTAGTAACTCATGATCCCGTATCGATGGCAGAAGCCAAGCACTGCTTAGATGTAGACTTTAAAGATAATCCAGCAGGCCTCAAACAAGTGTCGATGGTCGATGACCCGATGAGCGCTCTAGATGGTGCTGACGCTCTAGTCATTGTGACGGAATGGAAAGCCTTTAGAAGCCCAGATTTTGAGCAAGTGATACAAAAACTCAAGCGCCCAGTGATCTTTGACGGTCGCAACCTTTATGAGCCCGCTTCTATGCAAGAATTGGGTATTGAGTACCACGGTATTGGTAGACATAATTAAAGTAGATACAAATGGAAAAAGCAAACCGAGAACAGTTCTCTAAAGCCCGCTTATTAGTGGTGGGCGATGTCATGTTAGATCGCTACTGGTTTGGTGACACCAATCGTATTTCTCCTGAAGCTCCTGTGCCGGTGGTACAGGTAGGCAAGATTGATGAGCGTCTAGGCGGTGCTGCCAACGTAGCTCGTAATGTAGCTGCGCTCGACGCCAAAGCAACTATTTTGGGTATCGTTGGTAACGATGAGCCTGGTAAACGTGTGGTTGAGTTGTTAAAAGCGGGCGGTGTCGATAGTCAACTAGAAATTGATACCAATGTTCCAACGATTGTGAAGTTACGCGTCATTGCGCGTCAGCAGCAGTTAATTCGCCTGGACTTCGAAGAAACCCCTAGTCAAAAAGCACTTGCACATAAATTAGAGCGTTTTGAAAAACTCGTTGGTGCTGCTGACGTAGTAATACTATCGGATTACGGCAAAGGCGCATTGGGCCAAGTGGCTCATATGATTGAACAGGCTAGAGCACAAAATAAAATGATCTTGGTTGACCCTAAGGGCGAGGATTATGAGAAGTATCGTGGCGCTACTGTTTTAACGCCTAACCGCAGTGAATTGCGTCAAGTGGTTGGTCAGTGGATGAGCGAAGAAGACTTGACTAAGAAAGCCCAGGACCTTAGAAAGTCCCTTGACTTACAAGCCTTGCTGCTAACACGCTCTGAGGATGGGATGAGCTTGTATACCGAATCCGGTGTGAGTCACGTTAAAGCGCAAGCTCGTGAGGTGTTTGATGTTTCTGGTGCTGGTGATACTGTAATCGCAACATTGGCTGTGGCATTAGCTGCGAAGTGGCCTTTAGAAAAAGCCATGGCGCTTGCAAACCGTGCAGGTGGAATCGTTGTTGGTAAGCTGGGAACTGCAACCGTTACTTCAGAGGAATTACAGTGACTATTATCGTAACCGGAGCAGCTGGATTTATTGGTGCCAATATTGTTCAAGCGCTCAATGCGCGTGGCGAGAAAAATATCATTGCAGTAGATGACCTTCGTCCTGCAGACAAGTATCGCAATCTTGCTGATTTAGACATTATTGATTACCTTGATAAAGACGAGTTTCTAGAGGCATTCAGAAGTGGTCGTTTTGGTAAGGTGAGGGCCGTGTTTCATGAAGGAGCTTGCTCCGACACCATGGAAACAGATGGTATTTTCATGATGGCGAACAACTATCGCTACACCATGGACCTGTTAGATATTTGTACTGAGCAAAAGGTTCAATTGCTTTATGCCTCTTCTGCGGCTACCTATGGTGGCTCAGATGTATTTGTAGAGAGCCGTGAGCACGAGAAGCCGCTTAATATTTATGGCTACTCCAAGTTTTTATTCGATCAAGTGATGCGAAAGCGTTTTGCAGAAAAGGCAAATACAGCACAGGTTGTTGGCTTTCGTTACTTCAATGTCTATGGTCCGCGTGAGTCACATAAGGGCCGTATGGCTTCGGTTGCTTTTCATCAGTACCACCAATACAAAGCCAAGGGTCATGTGAAATTGTTTGGTGAGTACGGTGGTTATGCGCCTGGTGAGCAAAGTCGCGACTTTGTATCAGTTGAAGATGTAGTCAAGGTAAACCTCTTCTTTCTGGACCACCCAGAAATCAGTGGCATCTTCAATTTAGGTAGCGGTCGTGCGCAACCCTTTAATGATGTAGCTTATGCTGTGGCTAACTCTATGCGTAAGTTGGATAAAGCAGCCCCTGCAAGCCTACAAGAATTGGTTAAAGAAAAAGCGATTGAGTACATTCCATTCCCGGATGCGCTCAAGGGCAAATACCAGTGCTTTACTCAAGCTGATCTCACCAAACTCAGAGCAGCTGGCTATACGGAGCCCTTCTTAAATGTTGAGCAGGGCGTAGGAAGATATATTGAGTGGTTGGAAGTCAATTCTGGTTTCTTGGCTAACCCTTTGTAAGTCAGTCAACAGAAGTAGTTTCTCTTCGTTGTAAACGATCCACGCACACTTTGTGTTCGTGGATTTTTTTATTCACTACCGGAGAGAAGATGACAAGAAATTTAAATGTAGATAAATTTTGGAACTTAGTTCGAGCTGCGGCTGCAACTTTCACCTTATTGGCTTCAAATACTGGGTTGGTATATGCCTCGCCCATTAATGTCAATACTGCCACTCAAACGGAGCTTGAGAGCATCAAGGGAATTGGTCCAGCTAAAGCAAAAACAATTATTGCTGAGCGTTTGGATGGCGGCCATTTTCAAGATGCCAATGACCTACAGAAGCGGGTTCGTGGCATTGGCATGAAATCGGTAGAAAAAATGGTGGATAACGGCTTAACGATTGAAGCCCCCAGCTCTTTTCGGGAGCCGAATGGTCGAACCAAGAAAGAGGGTGGGGCCTCTAGCCGACGCCATTCGCGTAATCAAGCTAGTCCTCGTAATCAGCAGGAGCGTATGGGAGCAAGTCGCAGAAATTAAACCCTTCCGTGTGTAAGGCGGCTTATGGCTAAAATGGCTTCATGAGCAAACCTTCCTACCTTACTATTTCACAGACTGTGGGCAATACTCCCTTAGTTCGTTTGCAGCGTATTCCTGGTTTAGAAAACGACAACCGCAATAATGTGATCTTGGGTAAGTTGGAAGGAAATAATCCAGCCGGGTCGGTGAAGGACCGACCTGCGCTGTCGATGATTTCACGCGCACAAGAACGCGGTGAGATTAAACCTGGCGATACATTAATTGAGGCAACTAGCGGTAATACAGGTATTGCTTTAGCAATGACCGCAGCCATGCTCGGTTACAAAATGATTTTAGTCATGCCAGAAAATCAAAGCATTGAACGTCGTCAAAGTATGGCGGCTTATGGCGCTGAATTAATATTGACCGCAGCCTCTGGCGGCATGGAATTTGCCAGAGATTACGCCTTGCAGCTACAAAGAGAAGGACGCGGTAGATTGCTCGATCAATTTGCCAATCCTGACAATCCTAGAGCACATATAGAGACTACTGGGCCAGAAATTTGGCGAGACACTGATGGGCAGATTACCCATTTTATATCCGCCATGGGAACAACTGGAACCATCACGGGAGTCTCCACTTATCTGAAGTCCATGAATCCTGCGATTCAGATTATTGGCGCACAACCAGAAGAGGGCTCTCAAATTCCCGGCATTCGGAAGTGGGCGCCGGCATATCTGCCTAAGATTTATCAAGGTGATCGCGTTGATTTAATTGAGTATGTTTCGCAAGCAGATGCAGAGGAGATGGCGCGTCGCTTGGCAGCACAAGAGGGTATTTTCTGCGGCATTTCTGCTGGAGGTGCCTTGGTAGTGGCTTTGCGCATTGCCCGTCAAGTTGAAAATGCCACGATCGTCTTTATTGTCTGCGACCGTGGTGACCGCTACCTATCTACTGGCGTTTTTCCAGCTTAAGACTTTGCTTTTTTCTTAGCGCTGGACTTCTTAGGTTTAGACTTTTCAGTAGTCGCCTTTGAGCCACCAGCTTTGCTTGGGTTTTCTACTGGCACAACACTTTGGTTTTTATATCCTAGGGCTTGGGCAAACTCAGCAACACTTTGCGCATAGAAATAACTGCGGTTGTATTGCACTATCGTCAGAAAATTATTTAAGCCAACAAAATATTGCACTTGGTCTACGCCATCTTTATCTGGATACGGTAGGTCAACGATGAAAGCTTTGCTTTGCGGCTCTACACCACCACTTTGTAGATCGCCTTGTTGTTGAGTCAAGATTCCCTTTTCAATGAGCTCTTGTACAGTAAATTTCAACTGCGGTTCACCATCAGCCAATGCTTTGGCAGCACTGATGCCATTTTCTTGAACTGGAAATGAAATCGGCATACCGGGTTGCCAGCCATGTTTTTTCATGAAGTTGGCAACACTCGCAATAGCGTCCTTAGGGCTTTGCTTTAAATCAATTTGACCATCGCCGTCACCATCGACCGCAAAGCTGCGAATACTGCTAGGCATGAACTGTGGCAGACCAATGGCGCCAGCATAGGAGCTATTCTGATTTAGGCAGGCACTAAAACGTGCGCTATTGATACCTTGACTACTATTTTTGGAGGGCAGCTTGCCACCCGCCCCAGTCCAGCACATCAGAATGAGTTCTTTGAGTTGGTCCTTGAAGAGTTGCTCACGTGCTGGTTTATTAGGGGTATCTGGGTAACTAAAGGCGAGGGTAGATAGAACGTCTTTCACCCTGAAATTGCCGGTTTGGCGTCCATAGATGGTTTCGATGCCAATAATGGCCACAATAATCTCAGCTGGCACCCCTGATTCTTGCTCAACTTGGCTCAAAAAGGCTTGATTTTGGTCCCAAAAGACCCTGCCAGCCTTAAGGCGTACGGGCTCAATAAAGCGTTTGCGATAAGCCAGCCAGTTCTTCTTAAATGTACCCGATGGGGGTAATACCAATTTCCGAATTGAGGGAACCGTTTTAGCATCTAGGAAGCCCATTTCTAGGGCTGGGAGTGGGATTTCTTGGTTTTGGGAGACCTGGGTAAGGAGTTCGTTGAGGTTCTGGCTAAAACGCGCCTCGGTAGCGGCATCGTCAGTCTGGTTTACGATGGGCTGTTGTGATTGGGTTGGCTGTGTGGGGGTGCTAGAGCACCCTGCTAACGCAAGAGCAAGCAGTAGGTAGGAGACGCGAAAGTTCATGCTTAAGGTATTTTTATTGGTATTGGATTTTCGAATGTTGAGCACGTTTAATTAGAGGTGGATTCAACTACGAAGTGCAACTTTGAACAACTAGTTAAGGAGGCTAAGGATGTTTTAGTATCCAAAGCTTCTAGACCTGCAAGTCAAAGTAGCCATGACCTATCAACACCTTAGCCAAACTGA
>NZ_JACVPV010000003.1:0-51669 GCF_018881675.1 Polynucleobacter sp. P1-05-14
TACATCCCCAAAAAGAGACCGCTATCTACTGTGACCGATAAGGAGCTTAGAATGATCCAAGACCGTTTAAACAACCGACCTAGAAAACGATTAGGATTTAAAACCCCCAATGAAGTATTTATGCAGTCCTCAAACCGTGTTGCACTTTGTGTTTGAATCTACGGGGTATTAATGTAACCGTGAAGCTTATTTTAATTATGCACCTTCGAAGTTCATGACTCGGCGATACCACTCATGAAAATGTTGCATACCATCTTCCATTGGACTTTGATAGGGGCCGAACTCATTAATGCCGCGAGCTAGTAGTGCTGCACGCCCTTGATCCATGCGCTCAGCAATTTCATCATCTTCGATGCAAGTCTCCATATAGGCAGCACGTTCTGCTTCCACGAATTCACGCTCAAACAAAGCGATTTCTTCTGGATAGTAGAACTCAACAATATTGCGCGTTTTACCGGGACCCATTGGGTGCAGTGTTGATACACACAGAACGCCTGGGTACCATTCCACCATGACATTGGGATAGTAAGTAAGCCAAATGGCACCATGGCGTGGGGCTTTGCCGTCAAACTGACGAAGTACAGCTTCATGCCAGTTGCGATAGGTTGGTGAGCCTGGAATTTGTAAATCTTTGTGAATGCCCACGGTTTGAACGCTATGCCAATCGCCGAACTCCCAGTGCAGATCTTCGCAAGAAACAAACTTTCCAAGACCCGGATGAAATGGCACAACGTGATAGTCCTCGAGATAGACCTCGATGAATGTTTTCCAGTTGTAGTTGCATTCATGTACTTCAACATGGTCAAGAACATAACCTTCAAACTTGAGGTCATCGGCAACACCCAGCTTGGCAAGATCGGTGCGCACATCGCGAGGACCTTCGAATAACAAGCCTTGCCAATTTTGTAGCGGGTACTTACCAAGATTTAAACAGGGCTTATCCTCAAAGTGAGGGGCGCCTAATAAATTGCCGCCTAAGTCATAGGTCCAGCGATGTAATGGACAAACAATATTGTCAGCTTTACCGCGACCATTGAGCATCAATGCTTGACGATGGCGACAAACATTGGAAAGCAGTTCTACGCCAGACTCATTGCGAACAAGTATGCGACCTTCGTTTTCTGCGCTTAAAGTTTGATATGACCCCATTTCAGGAACCATCAGTTCGTGACCAACATAGCCGGGGCCCTGCTTAAAAAGCAGTTCAATTTCCCGCTGATACAGGTCAGCGTCAAAATATGCCGAAACCGGCAATTGCAAATTGGACGGCGCAAGCTTCTGCGCGGTAGCCAGATTAGTCATTCTCCCCACCCCCGAAAACGTCAGCCGAAGCTAAGCGGAATAACCAATCCAACCATCGACGGATCGATATTGGAAAGGAAGGGGTGGATTATACCCATCCAAACGGCTTCTCGCTTTAATATATAGGGCTATCCGTGTGGGAAATACGAAGGAATCCAGCTTATGCCAGCCAAGAAGTCAGAGAGTCAAAAACCCGGTCTTGAGGTCCTAATTGACCCCGAGTTGCGCTATGAGCAAGCCGTTAAAGAGCTTGAAAAGCTCATTTCCGATATGGAATCTGGCAAATTTTCCCTAGAAGAAACCCTGTTAGCCTATCAACGCGGCGCAGCCTTGCTAAAGCACTGTCAGGGGATGTTGGCCCTGGTTGAGCAACAGGTTCGAGTGTTCGAGGCTTAATTGGGCACTGCTTTTCAATTTCAGGAGTGGATTACTTCTCACTCCGAGCGAGCTGAGTTGGCGTTAGATCGCTTGCTCGATTCCGCCCAAACTACGCCGCATCGTTTACATGAGGCTATGCGTTACGCAGCGCAAGGTGGTGGCAAGCGTATTCGCCCCTTATTGGTTTATGCCGCAGGTCAACTTGGCAATAATGCCGAACGTAGCGAATCATTGGATGCTGCGGCTGTAGCAATTGAATGTATTCATGCTTATTCATTGGTGCACGATGATTTGCCATGCATGGATGATGATGACTTACGTCGCGGTCGTCTGACAGTGCACAAAGCTTTTGATGAAGCAACAGCATTACTCGTTGGGGATGCATTACAAACACGCGCTTTTGAAATAGTGGCTAATGCAAATTGTGATGCGCAAGTTCGCCTCAGTATGATTTCTGCATTAGCGGCTGCCTCAGGCTCCCGCGGCATGGCCGGCGGTCAGGCAATTGATTTAGAAAGTGTTGGCAAGAAATTAGACTTGAATGGTCTAAACCAAATGCATGCTATGAAAACAGGCGCTTTGTTGTCATGCGCCGTGGAATTAGGCGGTATTGCTGCCCGCCTAAAGCCAACGCAAATGGCGCATTTGGGAAATTACTCAAAGTCCCTGGGATTGGCGTTTCAGATTGTGGATGACGTGCTGGACGCCACTGCGGATAGTCACACCTTGGGTAAGACAGCTGGCAAGGATGCCGCTGCCAATAAGCCGACCTACGTGACCTTGATGGGTTTAGACTATGCACAGAAGCAGGCTAAAGAGTTACAAGAAACCGCAATCGCTAGCTTAGATAGCTTTGGTGCATCTGCACAAGCATTAAAAGATTTAGCTCTCTTGGTTGTCAATCGCGGCAAGTAAGAGAGCAATAAGAGAAATAAGAGAAATTCATCAGTACAGATTATTTAGGTTCAATGACTTTACATTCCATTAACTCCCCCGACGATCTCAAAAAACTCTCCCGCGAAGAGCTACCGGCTTTAGCGGATGAGTTGCGCGAGTTTGTCTTGGATTCTGTATCCAAGACGGGCGGACATCTGTCGTCCAACTTGGGAACGGTAGAGCTCTCTATTGCCTTGCACTACGTATTTGATACCCCGCACGATCGTATCGTTTGGGATGTTGGACATCAAAGTTACCCACATAAGATTCTGACTGGACGTCGTGAACGTATGGGTAGCTTGCGTCAGCACAAGGGCTTATCAGGCTTTCCGCATCGCTCTGAAAGTGAGTTTGATGCTTTTGGTACCGGCCATTCATCCACTAGTATTTCTGCGGCCATGGGTATGGCGCGTGCGTTTCAAACCAAGGGTGAACGACATGTGGCTGTAGCAGTGATTGGCGATAGTGCCATGACCGGTGGTATGGCTTTCGAAGCCATGAACAATGCTGGTGTGTATGACGACTTACCGCTCGTAGTGATTCTGAATGACAACGACATGTCGATTTCCCCTGCCGTGGGCGCCCTCAATCGCCATCTGGCTAGATTACTTAGTGGCAATATTTATTCGGCGACTAAAAAAGGCATTGATAGTGTTTTATCAATTGCACCCCCTTTGCGTGAATTTGCAAAACGCCTTGAGGATCATGCCAAGGGGATGGTTTCTCCATCAACAATCTTCCAAGAGTTTGGCTTTAATTATTTCGGCCCGATTGATGGCCATGATTTAGACGCCTTGATCCCGATGCTGCAGAACGTGCGTCGCTTAGCTTTAGAAGGTCGTGGTCCGCAGTTCTTGCATGTAGTTACTAAAAAAGGTCAGGGCTATGAGTTAGCTGAGGCCGATCCTGTGCTGTATCACGGTCCTAGTAAATTTAATCCTGAAGAGGGCGTTAAAAAATCAGCTGCCAGCAAAAAAACGTTTACTCAAGTATTTGGTGAGTGGTTATGCGATATGGCGCATTCAGATCCTTTATTGGTTGGCATTACTCCAGCAATGCGAGAGGGTTCCGGCTTGGTTGAGTTTGAGAAGAGCTTCCCTAGGCGTTATTACGACGTCGGTATTGCCGAGCAGCACGCGGTCACTTTTGCAGCCGGTATGGCATGCGAAGGTATGAAGCCAGTGGTGGCGATTTACTCTACTTTCTTGCAGCGCGCGTATGACCAATTGATTCATGATGTGGCGATACAGGATTTGCCGGTGTTGTTTGCATTGGATCGCGCTGGTCTCGTTGGTGCTGATGGTGCTACTCATGCTGGCGCTTATGACATTCCATTTTTACGTTGTATTCCAAATATGCTGGTGATGACGCCGGCAGATGAATCGGAATGCCGCGACTTGTTGACCACTGCCTTTCATCAGCCACATCCAAGCGCGGTGCGCTATCCGCGTGGTGCAGGTGTTGGCACTATCCCGTCTAAAGAATTACGCACTCTGCCATTTGGTAAGGGTGAGATTCGTCGTAAATCCACTGCGCCTGCTGGTCAACGTGTGGCGATATTGGCGTTTGGCACTTTGCTCTACCCAGTGCTTGAAGTGGCCGAAGGGGTTAATGCAACGGTGGCCAATATGCGATTTGTGAAGCCGCTCGATATGGATCTCATCCAATCGTTAGCAGCCGATCATGATTATTTTGTGACGATTGAGGATGGGGCTATTGCTGGAGGTGCTGGCAGTGCTTGTTTAGAAGCGCTCTCGAACCTTGGTATTCAGAAACCCCTCTTGCAATTAGGTCTTCCTGATCAATTTATCGAGCATGGTGACTACAGTCTGCTAATGACCAAGTGTGGCTTGGACGTTGAGGGTATTGCCAACTCTATCAAACAACGTTTTCCAGCAATATTGACCGTAAATTCTGCGCTGGTCGGCAAATAAGCCCGTTTTGCCTGAAAATAGAGCTATGAATGACTTGAATCCCGCATTTCTGAAAGCCAGCGCAATGCCTGACGTGCAATCCACCTTGGATGAGCGCGCACTACCTATTGAGCAAGTTGGCATTCGTGGCGTACGTCATCCACTGACCATTCGTAGCAAGACAGGTAGCTTTCCATCGGTTGGAACTTTTGAGATGGATGTGGCATTACCCGCGCATATAAAGGGTACGCACATGTCACGATTCATGGCGCTTCTCCAAAAACAAGATGCGGCTGTGGATAGCACGACCATTGTTACCTTGGTACGCGATATGTTGCCTTTGCTCGACGCTAAAGAAGGTCACGTGCAATTTACTTATACGCACTTCGTTAAAAAAGCGGCACCGGTCTCTGGCGTAGAAAGCTTGATGGATTACGAAGTCACTTGGATGGCAACAGCCAAGCAAAATGCAACAGGCGGTTCTGATGTTGAATTGGGTTTGCGTGCACAAGTTCCAGTAATGAGTTTGTGCCCTTGCTCAAAAGAGATTTCTGAGTTCGGCGCCCATAATCAACGTTCGCACGTCACCATGACTGTGGCATTGGATTCCAAAACGCAGATGACGGTGGAGGATTTAGTTGCCGCTGCTGAGAGTGAAGCATCTAGCGAATTGTGGGGATTGCTGAAGCGTCCTGATGAGAAATGGGTTACTGAGCATTCTTATAGCAACCCGAAGTTCGTAGAAGACTTAGTGCGTGATGTGGCCGGCAATCTCAAGGCTGATCAGCGTATTCGCTCTTTTGTAGTGGAGGCTGAGAATTTTGAATCTATTCACAACCACAGTGCATTTGCCAGAATCAGCCATCAGAAATAACAAGCAATAAATCTATTTCAGATTGTTGCTTTGTAAATCCCAGCGGGGTTTGATGTCAAAGGCTCCAGAAGTTGTGGAGCCATTATTTTTTTCGATCATCCGCAGTGCCCCAGCAAAAGCAATCATCACGCCGTTATCGGTGCATAGCTCAAGCGGTGGGTAATGTACCTCAAAGCCATTGCGTTTTGCTTTGTCATTGAGTGCGGCGCGTAGTTGCAAATTAGCGCCAACGCCACCTGCGAGCACTAAATGTTTACAACCCGTTTGCTTGAGCGCTTTCTCGGACTTGCTGACAAGAACTGCCACGATGGAGTCAACAAAACTTCTCGCAAGATCCGCATGAAATTGTGCGACCTCTGAAGGATTCGCAATATTTTTTTCTGCAAACTTTTTCACTTGATTGAGGACGGCCGTCTTTAATCCCGAGAAAGAAAAATCTAAATCACCTGAATACAGCATTGGTTTGGGTAAATCAAAAATGCCCGGACGACCTTGTTCTGCCAATTTAGAAATGGCTGCTCCACCCGGGTAATCTAAGCCGAGTAATTTGGCCGTCTTATCAAAGGCTTCTCCAGCTGCGTCATCCAAGGTTTCGCCAAGGAGCTCGTATTGACCAATTCCGGAGACCTTCATGAGTTGTGTGTGACCACCCGATACCAGTAGGGCAATAAAGGGGAATTGAGGGGCGGTTTGGCCCAAAAGCGGGGAAAGTAGGTGTCCTTCGAGGTGATGTACCCCTATAGACGGTAAATTGAGGCCTTGGGCTAGGGATTTAGCAAAAGCGCTTCCTACCAGGAGGGCGCCAGCCAATCCGGGGCCCTGAGTGAATGCCACGGCGTCAATATCGGCCAATTTGAGACCAGATTGGGCTAAGGATTGGTCTAAGAGGGGTAAAACACGACGAATATGGTCGCGGGAGGCTAATTCGGGGACAACACCCCCATAGTCCCGGTGCATGGCGATCTGGGAGTGCAAGCCCTGGCCTAATATGCCCTGGAAGGCCGGTTTACCCTCTTCCCAAGGCGTGGTGTTGTATAAAGCCACCCCGGTCTCATCACAAGAAGTTTCTATTCCTAAAACAATCATTTTTTTACTTAGCCGTGGTAGAATCGCAATTCAGTTAATTTTTCGATATCTATCGAGCATATACGAGTTAAATAAGTATGACTACAGTCCGCCTCCGCGAAAACGAACCATTTGAAGTGGCATTGCGCCGTTTTAAGCGCACCATTGAAAAGAATGGCCTTTTGACAGACTTGCGAGCACGCGAGTTCTACGAGAAGCCAACGGCTGAACGTAAGCGCAAGAAAGCTGCAGCTGCTAAACGCCATTACAAGCGTATTCGCAGCCAAATGTTGCCTAAGAAGCTTTACTAATAGAATTTAAAAGCTCTCCTCACCGAGAGGCTTTGAAACCCGCTGACGGTGAAACGCAGCGGGTTTTTGCTTTTTAATCACCATTATTAAATGTTCGACGTTTTATATTCAACACCAGGAATAAAGCCATGAGTCTAAAAGATCAAATCACCGAAGATATGAAAAATGCTATGCGCGCTAAAGAAGTTGAGCGCCTAGGAGCGATTCGTCTTTTGTTGGCGGCGATTAAGCAACGCGAAGTCGATGAGCGCATTGTGGTTGACGATGCTGGTGTGATTGCGACTGTCGAAAAAATGATTAAGCAACGCAAAGATTCGATCTCTCAGTTTGAAAAAGCCAATCGCGACGATTTGGTTGCGATTGAAACTGCTGAGATGGTGATTTTGCAAACCTACTTGCCTGCGCAGTTATCCGATGCTGAAGTAGAGGCTGCAATAGCTGCTGCCGTTGCTTCGACTGGCGCTGTAGGCCCACAGGATATGGGTAAGGTCATTGGCGTACTCAAAGGTCAATTGGCTGGCAAAGCAGATATGGGAAAAGTATCTGGCTTGGTAAAAGCCGCATTGGCGAAGTAAGCAAACTCAGTAGCTAGTCAAGAAAGCAAAATCCTTTCATACTGGCTACATGGCGCTCATTCCACAATCCTTCATTGCCGATCTTTTAAATCGGGTTGATATCGTTGATGTGGTTGGGCAGCACGTTAAGTTAAAAAAAGCGGGCGCGAACTTTCAGGGTTTGTGCCCCTTTCATTCAGAGAAATCCCCCTCTTTTTCGGTATCGCCTACTAAACAGTTTTATCACTGCTTTGGTTGTGGCGCTCATGGCTCTGCCATTAGTTTCTTAATGGAATATTCCGGGCTTGGATATGTGGATGCTATTGAAGATCTTGCGCGTTCCGCAGGCTTGGATGTGCCTCGCGAAGAGCGCACTGCAAATGATGTAGCAAGACAGCAGCAAGCAATGGCATTGAGTGAGGTGATGAGCGCTGCTGCCGATTGGTATCGCCAACAGCTGAAGGGCAACACTAGGGCAGTTGAGTATTTAAAAGGTCGCGGACTTACCGGTGAGATTGCTAAGCGTTATGCCTTGGGTTACGCGCCTGACGGCTGGCAGGGTCTTGAGGCGGTGTTTGGCGCTTACTCCAACGATGAGATAGCGAAGACCTTGGTGGAAGGCGGCTTGCTTATTCAGGGTGAGCAGTCCGAAGGCGCGAATGTAAAGCGTTACGACCGTTTCCGTGACCGCATTATGTTTCCTATTCGTAATCCCAAAGGTCAAACCATTGGCTTTGGTGGGCGCATTCTGGATCAAGGTGAACCAAAGTATTTAAATTCTCCTGAAACGCCATTGTTTTCTAAAGGCAATACGCTCTATGGCTTGTTTGAGGCCAGACAAGCGATTCGTGCGCAAGAATATGTTTTGGTGTGCGAAGGTTATATGGATGTCGTTGCTTTAGCGCAATTGGGATTCCCTAATGCGGTTGCTACTTTAGGTACAGCTTGTACTGCAAACCATGTGCGCATACTACTCAGACAAACCGATAAAGTGGTTTTCTCATTTGATGGTGACTCCGCCGGTCAACGTGCTGCGCAACGTGCACTTGAAGCATGTTTGCCGCTCATGTCTGACGATAAAGAAATTCGTTTCTTATTCTTGCCGACGGAGCATGACCCTGATAGTTATGTTCGTGCTTATGGCGCACCTGCTTTTGAGAAGATCATTAAAGAGGCGATGTCTATCTCTAGCTTCTTCTTTAAGGTTGTCAGTGAAGGTCATGAGCAAACTACCCCAGAGGGTCGAGCCTATACCCATCATGCTGCTAAGCCGCTTTTACTGTCGATGCCCCCCATTGCCTTACGTACGCAAATTTTGCGTGAGCTTGCTATTCGTACCAATACCACCCCTGCGGAACTAGAAGCATTTTGTGGTTTAACAGTAGCGCCTGCACCAGTTCGTCAAACTACGTATCAGCCAGTACAGGCGCGCTATCAAGGTGGCCAAGGTAATCAAAGCAACCTAAATAGCCAAAATAATTTTTCTAATAATGGCAATCGTCAGGGCGCCCCTTGGCAAGCATCTAAAGGTTCTGCAAAAAGAGTAGCTGCTCAAAATATTGAACCACCTAAAGCGCCAACCGATTTAGCCGAGCAAATGTTGCGAGTCATGATTCAGTTTCCGCATTTAGGGAAAGCTTTGGATCCAAACAAGCGCGCGCTTGCATTGAAGGCAGCAGAGCAAAGATCAGCAAAAGCCCATGCATTGATGCAAGATCTTTTATCGCAGTGTGATTTGATTGAGCTCATTCCAGGTGAAGGTAATAAACCAGCGATCGCAGGTGCCGGTGCATTTGCGATGTTCCAAGATCAACTCTCTCGTAGCGAGTTGGCTCCTTTGTATGAAGTCTTGAGAAACCGCGTAATGGGCTCTGATTTGGAGTTAGAGGGTGCAGCTGCAGATCTTGAGGGGGCATTCAAAAAACTGGAATTAACCCATCTCAAGCAAGAAATGACCGAAATCGCCCAAAAGATCTCCGGAAGCACTGCTTCTGAGCAAGACAAAGCCCGTTATCGAGAATTGGGCGAAAAGCTGAAATTCTCCTAAGAATTTCCCTAAGCACCCCTAGAAATCCACTGAAATTACCCCATATTTTTAAGTGTTACGGGGGTAAAAAAGTTGCAATCGACTATAATCCTCTGTTCCCAAGAAAAAACCGATTTAATTCAGCCACTTGCGCTTTATTTTGATGAAATTTGGGGTAAGTGGGTAAGTGAATTACTACGGGGCTGTGTTTCATCAGTCGATATCAATAACAGTAATGTGAGTAAGTGCTAATAAATGCCGAATACCAAGACCAAAAAACCAGCTCCAAAAGCGAAAGCTCCAGCTAAACCAATAAAAGCCGCTGCAAAACCTGTGGCCAAAGCAAAAACCCCAGCTAAGCCAGTAAAGGCTGCCGCAAAACCAGTTTCTAAAGCTAAAGCACCAGCCAAGCCTGCTCCAAAAGCGAAGGCGCCTGCTAAACCACTAAAGGCTGCTGCTAAGCCGGCTACTAAAGCTAAAGCTCCAGCTAAGACAGCTCCAAAAGCTAAAGCACCTGCCAAGCCAGTAAAGGCTGCTGCGAAGCCAGCCCCAAAAGCGCCAGCGAAAGCTCCAGCTAAACCAGTAAAAGCCGCTGTAAAGCCAGCAGCAAAAGCCCCAACAAAGCCAGTTGCTAAAGCCCCCGTAAGGGTTGTAAAGGCAGAAGTCAAAGTTGAGCCAGTAAAAAAAGGGAAAGCTGCGCCCGTATCTAAACCTGAACCAGTTAAAGCGGCGAGGGAAGTTAAAGAGGTAAAAGAAGTAAAAGAAACCAAAGTTAAAAAAGCCACAGTTGCTGAAGTTGAGGTGCCGGCAGTTGAGGAGGAGAAGAAGCGTGGCCGTAAAGCCAAGGCGGATGCCCCTGCAGAAAATGCAGAGCCAGTATTAACGGATCGTCAAAAAGCGCGTGAGCGTAAGGCTAAAGAGAAGGCGCTTTTAAAGGAATTCGCAGCACAGCAATTGGGTACTGAAGAGCAGCAAGAGTTACGTCGTGCTCGTTTGAAGACTTTGATCAAGATGGGTATGTCCAAGGGCTACTTAACCCATGGTGAGATGAATGATGTAATGTCTGACGAGTTGTCTGATGCGGATGCATTAGAGACTTTAATCAGCCTGCTCAATGACATCGGTATTACTGTTTACGAACAAGCGCCCGATGCCGAAACCTTAATCCTGTCTGACAACACAGAAGCTGCAGCTTCCGAAGAAGAGGCTGAAGAAAAGGCTGAAGCTGCTTTATCTACAGTTGATTCAGAATTCGGACGCACTACCGATCCAGTACGTATGTATATGCGTGAGATGGGTACAGTCGATTTGCTAACTCGCGAAGGCGAGATCGTCATTGCGAAGAAGATTGAAGCCGGTCTCAAAGATATGGTGATGGCTTTGGCTGCTTGCCCTGTAACGATTGCGGAGATTCTGAGCAACGTTGACAAGATTGCTAGTGGCGAGATGGAGATTGACCAGTTTGTTGATGGCTTGGTTGATCCAAACGCAGAAGATATTAAGCTTGGACCTGAAGAGCCAGAAATTGATCCGGATGCTGAAGAAGGCGATGAAGAGGGCGGCGAAGACGAAGGCGGCGGCGGTGGTGGCGGTGCTGCAACAGCGAATGCCAAGCAATTAGAAGAGTTAAAGCAGATTTCTTTAGAGAAGTTTGCCATCGTTCGTACACAAGCTGACAAGATGCGCCGTGCGTTTGATAAGGATGGTTATAACTGTCCTGCATATCTGAAGGCACAAGAAGCAATTCGCGCTGAGTTGCTTGGTTTCCGTTTGACAGCGAAGAGTGTTGAGAAGTTATGCGACACCATGCGTTCCCAAGTGGACCAGGTATGGAAACTTGAGCGTGGCATCGTTAGCCTGTTGGTGGACAAAGTCGGCGTTAATCGTAGCGAAGTATTAAAAGACTTCCCTAAGATGTCTATGAATTTGACTTGGACTGAGAAGTTACTTAAAGAGAACAAGCCTTACAGCGCGCTCTTGGAGCGTAACGTCCCTGCAATTCAAGAATTGCAACAGAAGTTGATTGATATTCAGAAGAATGTCGTTATTCCACTTCCAGAATTAAAAGAAGTAAACAAGCAGATGATCGCTGGCGAGAAGCGTGCCCGTGAAGCGAAACGTGAGATGACAGTAGCCAACTTACGCTTGGTAATCTCCATCGCTAAGAAATACACCAACCGTGGCCTGCAGTTCTTGGACTTGATTCAAGAAGGCAACATCGGCTTGATGAAAGCGGTAGATAAGTTTGAATACCGTCGTGGCTATAAGTTCTCCACCTATGCAACATGGTGGATTCGTCAGGCGATTACTCGCTCTATCGCTGACCAGGCACGTACGATCCGTATCCCTGTTCACATGATCGAGACGATCAACAAGATGAACCGTATCAGCCGTCAGATCTTGCAAGAAACTGGTCATGAGCCAGATGCAGCAACTTTGGCGCTGAAGATGGAGATTCCTGAAGACAAGATTCGCAAGATCATGAAGATTGCTAAAGAGCCTATCTCTATGGAGACACCAATTGGTGACGATGAAGATTCTCATTTGGGCGACTTCATTGAAGACGGCAATACCTTGGCTCCAGCAGAAGCAGCATTGCATGACTCTATGCGTGATGTGGTGAAAGACGTTCTCGATTCATTGACACCACGCGAAGCAAAAGTATTGCGTATGCGCTTTGGTGTTGAGATGAGCACTGACCACACTCTCGAAGAAGTCGGCAAGCAGTTTGACGTGACTCGTGAGCGTATCCGTCAGATCGAAGCTAAGGCCCTGAGAAAAATGCGTCACCCAAGCCGTAGCGATAAACTCAAGACCTTCCTCGAGGAAGATTGATCCAAGACTAACGGGCCCATAGCTCAGTTGGTTAGAGCAGAGGACTCATAAGAAAGAAGCCCTAGGGGTCTTGTAGCAAAGACCTCAATAGATTCAAGAGCTTAGTGGTGGTTAAGACATATAAAATTGCTTACACACCGCTTACACACCAAGGCATTTTTCATGGTGTGTAGTAAATGCGGTTTTAGTGTGGTTTTGCAGTAAAAACACCAGCAGTAAGGTGTGTAGTAAATGTAACGATTTAGGGCCCATAGCTCAGTTGGTTAGAGCAGAGGACTCATAGCGAAAGTTGTGCCTTATGCGTGGAAACTGCATAAGGGATGGTGTCAAATTCGGAGAAAGCTAAATGCAGCCAAAAGCTGCACAAGCTAACGCCGAGCGAAGCTTAGTAGAAATACTTTGAACGTGTAGAGACTAGACGGCACCCATCTAAGTTGAGCAATCGATATGATGAAGGCATAGTCCAGGGAGTAGTGAAAGCTACACAAACCGGAATCCTTTGGTCCCAGGTTCAAGTCCTGGTGGGCCCACCAGAAATGAAAATACCAACCTTCGGGTTGGTATTTTTTACAATGTACATATGAAAATATTTTGGTCGTGGCAATCTGATACCGCTGGAAAAATTGGCAGACATTTTATTAGAGATGTGCTTAATGAGGTTATTGCAGAAATTCAGTCTTCAACTGATATTGATGAGCCGCAGTCCAGGGAAAATGTAGAAAACTTACATCTTGATCACGATATTAAAAATGTAGTTGGAAGCCCAGACCTGGCAAATTTAATTTTTGAAAAAATTGATGCTGCTTCGGTCTTGGTAGCTGATATCACTCTAGTTGGAAATGCAATCGATCAAGAGAAGAAATTTATTAATTCGAATGTGGCGATTGAATTGGGATATGCACTGAAGGGGCTTTCATCTAGAAACGTGCTACTGGTAATGAATACATACTTTGGTACGCATGAAAATTTACCTTTTGATTTGCGGCACAAGGGTGGAATTATTGAATTCCATTTAACTCCTGAAGCTACAAAAGATCAGATTAAGAGTGAATTTAAAAGATTGAAAGGAGTTTTCCTAAAGGCCCTTTCAAACTATATTGTTGGTGATATCTCAAAAAAAGTCGATTTCCTTGAGACATCTAGTACCTATATTAAGGCAGCGTATTTTGATAGGGGTGAAGTATTGGGGAGAAATGGCCTGCCTGGAGTAGATGAGGTTGACTATTTTTATCCAAATGATTCGCTTGCCTATGTGCGAATAATTCCTGCCGAAAGAATGAGTGCCCCAATCACGCTTGCCGATTTAAAAGATCTAGCGGTAAATGTCCCTGTATTGTTAAAAAACGGATTTAGACCATTTATTGACATCAATGAATATGGGGTTGTAGGATTTATTCCAAGACAATCTGGATTAGAAACTCGTGCAGGCATACAGGCGTCAACCCAACTTTTTGCGAATGGCGAATTTTGGTTGATTAACAATACATTGATTAAGCTGGAGCATGGAAGTGATGTGCCTCGTGAGGTGCGTTTACCATTTATACCTCACGTATTATTTGAGCAGACATTCATGATGGCTTACAAACGACTATGCGAATACTTTGATACTCAAAAATTGGACGGCGCATATCAACTTGAGATTGGTGTTTCTGGATGTAAAAATGTACGTTTAGCTATGAATCAGAATGAATCCTGGGGACCTATTAAAACTAATGAAATAAGCGTGAGATCATTTGTGCATTCAATTCACTCCAAAGAAGCGCACAACACTTTTTTAAGCTTTTTTGATTTATTGATTGATGCTACTGGCTTTAGAAGAGATCCAAATTTATATGGAATTACTCGACAAGAGTAAAGGGCGTTGGTAACAAGCGTTACTTAAAGTAACGCTCCCCCCATTTATCCCCGCAAACCATCCAATAATCCCCACTCTTAGCCATTAACTCTTTTGGCTAAATGGACCCCAGTAATTCATCCAAAGAGGTTGTCCTAGCCTGGTGTCTGAAGCTAAATTATGTGTATGGCAATTAAAAAAGAAAGTACACATCAACTCATACACCGTAACCTAACCCTCTATCAGCGCGAGCATAGTGCCGTATGGCAATGTCGATATAAAGTAGATAACAAGTGGATTAGAGCTACTACCAAAGAGACCCAGCTTGATTTAGCGGTTAATAAGGCTAAAGAACTATTAGTAGAAGCAGAAATACGTAAACGCTCTGGCATACCAGTGGTAACCAAACGCTTTAAAGATATCGCCATGTTGGCAATTGATCGTATGGAGCGAGACTTAAAGGGTGGTTTGGGTAAGTCAATCTACAAAGACTACATCCGCATTATTAATGAGCATTTCATACCCAGTCTTGGACAAAGACTCATTACCAATATCGACTACGATGCCCTGCAGCAGTACTACGATGACCGAGAAGCTAAGTATGGATTGGCGCTATCAAATAGCAATCGTAAAACCCAAAACGCAGCATTTAATCGAGTTTTTGATGAAGCCATTGTTAGAGGTTACTTAACCGAAAGTAATCGTCCCAAGTTAGATGGCAAGACTAAAGAGAGCGTTCGTCGGCCAGCTTTTGAGCTGCATGAATTGCGAGCGTTATTAAAACTACTGGGCCCATACATAGATTCAGGCAGAACTAAGGATGTGCGCGAGCGTCATGAAATCCTACGAGATTATGTAGAGATGCTGGTTGATACAGGCGCAAGACCAGGCATTGAACTCTTAGATATGAAATGGAAGCAAATCCGTTTCATGATGAACCCTATTAGTACAGTCACAGATCAATTGGACGAGGAGGGTGAAGTTATTGAAGTGCATAGCCTAAACCGCAGTTGTGAAATGACCGTTAAAGGAAAAACAGGGCAAAGGCAGATCATTGGACGCTTGCCTAGTATTAGAGTCTTAGAGCGTATTGCTTTGAGAAACTATGAAGTAGCTAGCTCAATTAAAGATCCCTTGGCTGAGTTGATTAAACCCACTAATGATGACTACATCTTTAGAACCAAAGAAGGTAGGGATTTAAGTGATGTACTTAACCATATGTTCGACGGCTTCTTAGCAGATCACGGATTGCTGATAGATCCCAAGACCAATCAAAAGCGTGTGTTCTATAGCTTGCGCCATACCTATGCCACCTTAGCACTTACTCACGATATGGTGCCAATACATACGCTAGCTAAACAGATGGGTACTAGTGTTGTCATGATTGAGCGTCACTATAGCCATTTACAGGTAATACAAGCTATTGAGCAATTGCGTGGGGCTAATACGAGAAAGCTGATTGAGGCAGATAGTCGGGCTGCTGATAACTATCCAAGCAAGAAGCGGGCAGAGCGTGAACTGCGGGCAGTTTGATATAAGCGTTACTTTAAGTAGCGCTTACGATTGAGAACTCTCGCGACCAACGGATTAAAAGACTTAAGAATTGTGTCGAACAGTAGCTAAAACATTAGCTTAAACCTGCCAAGAAAGTGCCGCGGTATTGACGGGTGGTTATTTGGATCGGATTGGCATGAGATGGACGTCGAATTTTGTCGACAGGAGCGTCTAGTTACGGGACGGTGGTTTGTCGGTTGTGTTGCTATATTTAGGTTGGCCTATGAATTGTTATTCCAGGTATGTCTAATTTCGCAATCATAATTTGGCCATTAGTTGAATCAGTGCAGTAAATGATTTTATTTTCTTTTCCACCAAATGCAAGATTAGTAAGCGATGTTCCCGATATGCCTTTAAGGATTTCAATGGGTTCAGCAAGGTGATTCAATATCCAAATATAAGCAAGCCCAGGGTTTGCTATCAGTAAATGCCCTTCATCATTTATTGCTAATCCATCAGGCCCACTAGGGCCGTAAGATGTAAAGAACTGCCCCGTTTTTGAGATGGAGCCATCCAAAAGAAGAGGCATTCTCCATACGCAGTTGCCACGAGTGGCCGCAACGAACAGAAACCTCTCATCTTTAGATAAGGTAATCCCATTGGGGCTGGGCACATTCGATAGCAACTGTTCTAGTTTTCCAGCTGGAGATAGGCGATATACCCTTCCGGTAGGGTCATGCAGGCCGGTCTGACCCTGATCCGTAAAGTACAGATTTCCATTGGAATCAAAAGTCAGATCATTTAATCCTTTAAATTGCTCAGAATTTTTTGATGTGAGGTAAGGGCGAACAACACCTGATTTTGTATCTAAAGCCATTAAGCCATTTGCATAATCGGTGATTAATAGTTCAGTAGCATTCATGAACTTCATTCCATTAGGTTGCCCGTCCCATTGAGCAACTAGATCCCATTCGCTCTTTTGGTCAATGCGAAATACTCTCCCATGAGGAATGTCGGTTACAAATAAGTTACCCACTTCATCAAATACTGGACCTTCCAGAAATGAGTCACTCGCTCGCCCGCCTTGATTAACTTTGCTCCACTCTGTCAGTTTGGGTTTGCGAAAGCGATCAGGAAGCCTTGACCAGACTTCCAATGTTGTAACTTTTGGTGGACTGCTAATGAACATAAAGATAAATGAGATAAAAATGCAATCTAGTTAAAACCATACAATACTGCAGGATTGCTTACCAATATTTTTTCTTGCAGTGCTGCACTAGATGTCCAAATAGCAATTTGATCCATCATTTTTGCGTCATCTGGTTTTTCATTGGCTTTTTTGGTCGGATGCGGCCAATCCGTTCCCCAGATTAATCTATCGGGCGCTATTTCAATGTATTTTCTGGCAATCAAATTGGTATCACCAAAGTCATTCTGCTTGCTGGTAATGTAAGCTCCAGTCAATTTGATCCATGTATTGCCTGCATTTAAAAGATCTGCGTACATTTTGAATGATGGGTGATTAATTCCATTGGGCTGAGGGGGTTGTCCGAGATGATCAAAGACAATTCTGCTTGGCATCTTTTTAAAAATATCCATGTAGGCCAGATTTTTATCCCCAGTACCATTGATCTGTATATTCCACCCTAGAGGCGCTATTCGCTGGGAAAGAGGCAGCATCATCTCAGGTGTGACGCCCACTAAAAAGCTGAGGTTAAATCGAATGCCTCTCACACCAGCGGCATGAAGTCTTTCAAGCTCTTTATCGGTTACATTGGCATCAACTACACAAACGCCCCGAGAATTATTTCCCATCTCTCTTAATGAATCCACCAATAGTGAATTATTAGTTCCATAAGTTGATGGCTGAACAATCACATTACGCTGTAAACCTAACCTTCTTTGCAATAAACGGTAGTCAGCAACACTCGCATTGGGCGGCAAAAGGGTTGCGGTCTTATCGGCTGGGTATTTATTGTTATAGATATGGTGATGGCAATCGCATGCTAGGCCGGGTATTGGAAAGTTGGGCACTTCAGTTCCTGTTGAAAATGGAACAGAGGTTGGAATTGGGGTTGTGTAGGTAGATTTGTACGGATTTGAGGTGCAGCCACTTATGGCGCCCAATGCTGCTGCAGCGCCCAAACCCATAAGTAAATCTCGTCTTGTGTGAGATGGAACATTGTTCATAAAGCTTTACCTTTATATGATTATTGTTTTTCAAATGCCGTATTGGCCGCAATTCTTCCCCAGTTGTCAGTACTCTCTTTGAGTATTTTTGCGAAGGCTTCACTGCCAATTTGCTTTGGTTCTGCGCCCATTCCCTCGGAAAAGGATTTCATATCGGGGGTATTCATGGCTATAGCAATTTCTTTTTGCAATTTAGTGAGCACTAATTGAGGCGTGCCCTTAGGTGCCCATAAGCCAGTCCAATTTATGAGCCCGTTCCACTTGACCCCGGACTCGGCAAAAGTAGGGACATCGGGTAATGCTGGAATACGCTTTTCGCCGCTAATCCCTAACATGCGTAATTTGTCTGCTTTTACATTACCCATGAGTCCTGTTGTCGAGGCGAACTGAAAGTCAACGCTATTAGATAAAACTGCTTGGGTTGCTTCAGCTGCACCTTTAAAAGGGATGGCCATAAAGTTAGCGCCCACCGCGATACCAAATGCTTCGCCGACAAAATGAGGCGTTGTTCCAGCGCCACCCGTTCCATAAGTGACTTTATTAGGTTCTTTTTTAGCATCAACGATTAATTCATTTAATGTCTTGTATTTGGATTCAGAGCTCACAACTAGTCCCATCGGGACAAATACAAATGCACTGACAGGCATCAAATCTGAGCTATGGTCAAAAGGTAATTTTTTAAAGATATGGGGAATTAGTGAGTAGGTCGTATCATTGGCCACCAAGTTATATCCGTCAGGATCAGACTTTGCAACTTGGTTAACGCCAATAGTGCCAGTAGCTCCAGCTTTGTTTTCTACAAAAAATGTTTGGCCGGTTTGCTCGGTTAGTTTTTGGGCAATTTTTCGAGTGACTACATCTACCGCACCGCCAGGAGCAAAAGGGACGATGATTTTGACAGGTCTAGCTGGGTAGTTTGTTTGTGCATTCACAACTGGATTAGAAAGAATGCCTAAAGACAAAGGAAATAGCACTGCAATGAAAATCTTTTTGCTAAATGTCATTTTGAGCTTTCGGGTTCATTAAATACTGGTAGCTACTGGTAATAAAACACTAAGGATATTTTTTGCTGCTCCAACGCCCATATTGATATAGGCATCTGAAGTCACACCGCCAATATGCGGGCTTAAGATAATGCGCTTGTTCCCCTGAAAGGCATGTCCAGCAATCATTGGCTCTGCTGCAAAGCTATCGAGCGCAGCCATGCTTACTTTGTTAGATTGGATTGCATTTAGTAGATCCGCTTCATTAATCAGTCCACCACGAGCGGTATTAACAATAATGACCCCATCCTTGCAAAGACTTAAGGTATTTTTATTAAGAAGATCTTTATTTTCTGTAGTTAGCGGGCAATGAAGTGAGATTGCATCAGACTGTTGCCAAATTGTCTTTAAATCTACTTCTTGAATATAGTCTGGAAGATTTTTTGCATAAGGATCAAATCCTATAACCCGCAAGCCGATGGCATTGCACATCTTAGCAAAACGTAGGCCAATAGCTCCAAGACCAATGAGGCCAAGGGTTTTTCCATTCAACTCTAAAGTTTTAAATGTAGCCTTATCCCAGTGGCCAGAGTGCATGCGCTCATTTAGATGAACTGTAGATTTTGCGCAGGCCAATAGTGAGGCTAGTGCATGTTCGGCAACTGCGGCAGCATTTGCACCAGCAGCTGCAACTACCTTAATACCTGTTCGAGTAGCGGCCTCCTTATCAATGGTGTCAGTTCCGCTGCCATGTTTGGAGATAACTTTTAGGGCAGGGGCTGCATCCATCATTTCAGCGGTAACTTTTCCGTAACGCAACAGAATAGCAAGCGGATTATGCTTTTTGCATAAGGCCAGAACCTCCTCAGGTTGAGGTGATTTTCCGGCGTAGATCAATTCAAAATCTTTCAGTAATTCAACCGCCGGAGCAGCAAGATCTGCGCCTGTAATTAGAATCGCTGGCTTTTGGCTCATAGGCTTTCTCCTGCTTTGAGTACCCCTGCAGCAACCAATGCCGGATTAAGCCAAGCTGCAGCAGTTTTTCCAGTCTTAATAGCAGCGATTCGACTGGCTTCGTCGTCTACCTTCTTTTGAGCGAGTGGTAATAAAGAATCCAACTTATCTTTTTCAATCGCAACTACGCCATCACAGTCAGCTACGATGAAATCTCCAGCATGCACAGTTACTCCACCAATAGAAATTGGGTGACCGATGCGGCCTGGTACATTTTTCGTGGGGCCATTCGGATTGGTACCCACAGAAAATACTGGGTAATTCATTTCAGCCAATTCATTGCTGTCACGTACTGCTCCATCAATTACTACACCAGCAATGCCTAGTTGTTGGCAGGCTGTAATCATGATAGTTCCCATGAGCGCGGCAGTTTGATCTCCTTTGCCATCAATCACCAAGATATCACCAGGTTTTGCAAGAGACATTGCAGCATGAATCATGAGGTTGTCACCAGGACGAACTTCAACAGTGAGCGCTGGGCCAGCTAGTTTCATTGAGGGGCGAAGCGCACTAATACGGCCATGCAGGGCGCCGCGACGATCGTTCACATCGGAAAAAATAGAAGGGGCAAATTTAGATCCTTTTGCTACCAATTCAGGAGAAGTGCGTACAAAATCAGTTTTAATATTTAGGTTTGACATAATTTTTTCTTTATTGGTTAATTGAGTAAATACGATTAATCAAGTTTGGTACCGGAATCTTTAACAACCTTTCCCCAGCGAACCAAATCTTTAGATAAGAGATTTGCAAATTGCTCAGATGTGCCACCGAGCACATCCCCACCATCGCCCATAAGTTTGGCTTTGACTTCGGGTTGCTTGAGTATTTGATTAATATTTTTATTGAGCTCTTGCACGATATTGCTTGGCGTTCCGGCAGGTACCACAAAGCCAAACCAGGAAATCGCTTCAAAGCCCTTAACTCCCGACTCAGCAATGGTTGGGATATTAGGAAGTGAGGGAGAGCGAGTAAGTGATGTAACAGCTATAGCACGTAGACGCCCATCTTTAATTTGACTCAGTGCAGTGGGGATTGATGATGCGTAAACCTGAATTTGACCGCCCATTAAATCTGTAAGCGCTTGCGATGAACCCTTGTAAGGAATATGTTGAAGCTTGATGCCTGCTGACTTTTGTAAAAGCTCCATTGCTAGGTGTGCAACAGTTCCATTTCCTGGCGAGCCATAAGTCACTTGCCCGGGTTTAGATTTTGCTGATGCTGAAATATCTGCAAAAGTTTTGTATGGAGAATTTTCAGGTACCACTATGACTAAGGGTGCAGATGCCAAAAGCACTACAGGTGTTAAATCTCTTACGGGACTGTAAGGAAGCTTCGCATATAAAGTCGGGTTAATTGCCAAATTACTGGTTTGGCCTAAGCCAATGGTATAGCCGTCCGGCGGTGATTTGGCAACAGAATCAATTCCTAAATTTCCTCCGGCACCGGGCTTGTTATCTGGTACTACAGTCCATTTAAATGTGTCGGTTAGAGCTTGACCAACTGTTCTGGCAAAAATATCTGTACCGCCCCCTACGGGAAAGGGAACAACTAATTTAATTGGCTTGTTGGGATAGGGTTGTGCAAGTGCAGTTGCGCTAACTAATGAGCACATCAGAGTCAACAGTAATGATTTGAGATTTTGCATTTAGCGCCTCATTTGGGGTTGAAATGAACCTCCGCAGACTTTATGATGTTGTTTCAATATTTACAATAGTGTTTCAACAGGCGAAATAAGGTCCATTTAGTGAAACAAAATTCAAGTAAATCCTCGCTTCCACCTGACCTCCCATTACAGGGCGAAGAGCCTTCAACTGGAACCGTGATGTCAGTCACCAAGGCGCTCAACTTATTGGAAGCGTTCGGCGGGGTAGATCAGTCCCTTTTTTTGACTGAATTAAGTAAAAGAACGGGAATGCATAAGACAACTGTATTGCGATTAGCTAGAACGTTAGCTGAAAAGAATTACTTGGTGCAAAAGGAGAATGGTAGTTGGCGCTTAGGTCGGTCTGCAGGTTGGTTGGGCGCTTGTTATCAGGCTACCTTTGATGTGCATGACATAGTGGAGCCAGTATTAAGAGAGCTCACTATCGAAACTGGAGAAAGCGCTTCTTTTTATGTACGAGAAGGAAGTCAACGCACATGCTTGGCGCGTGTTGATGGTCCCCAAACTATTCGTCATCATGTGCTTGTTGGTATTGGGTTGCCTTTAAATTTAGGAGCGCCAGGTAGGGTAATACTAGCGTTTTCTGGAGAGCAAGGTGAGCCTTATGAATCTATTAGAAAAAAAGGCTATCACCTCTCTCTAGGCGAGCGAGAGCCAGAAGTATCTAGTGTATCTGCACCAATTTTTGGTGTTGAATGGAAGCTACTAGGGTCTATATGTATATCTGGGCCAACTTCTAGACTATCAAAGACAAGGCTCTTAGGTCTTGCACAAACAGTGATACAGGCGGCCAATCAACTTTCCTACTCATTGGCTGGAAGTGCAAAGCAGGCAAAAATAGACCTTCCCGATTCAATAGCCACATGGCATCCATGACTAATCTCTTTAACGGCCATTTAATAAAAGGATGTTTGTTAACCTGACAAGTATGTATAACCGTCCCATAAAGAGACGCTCATAGTCCCGTCGGTCACCTGGCGTAGATCATCCGCGCCTGAAACATCCACAAAATTCCGCATTGTTCCAAACAGTCATCCACATTTCATTCAACCAAAAAAAGGAGCACATTGCTGTGATTCCTTTGTATAACTGGTGGGTCGGGCGAGATTTCGTGAGCGTGTTCTAGGATCTATCCTCACGCCCCCAAAGCCTTCCGCAAATACGGATCAATATCCCCTTGAGTAAGCAGCCACTGCTTGTAGTCGCTAGGAACATCCGCTAATAACAATCCCTTATGTTTACCAAAGGGCATAGTAGTTGGAGTTCTGGCTTTCTCCGACTCAGCATATAAATCTTCAACAGTTTTGATACCTAGCTGCTGACAAATATGATCTAGGATCACAGCGCAAACACCCACATCTGCAATAGCTGAGTGGGCATTGCGTAATTGCTCACGTGCTGTAGCCCGTTCCAAGTAATACATGAGAGCGCTTTGATTGTGGCTATCTAAATTAGGCCAAAGTTTGCGAGCAAGCGCCAGAGTACAGATACGCTTGACTTCGGGCTTGCCAATGACTTCCCAGTCAAAGTCCACGTTATGCCCAATGATGTAGTCCACATGTCCGGGTAGGGTAAAGCTAGCTGCAGGAGGACAATCAACTAATTCCTCATCCATGATGTGATGGGTAGCTAGTGCACCAAGGGTAATAAGTTTGCTAGGGTTATATCGCTGCACAAATGGGTTGGTAACAGTAAAGGGCTCAATGGATTCAAACTCAACCCAAGCAGCTTCTATTAATACAGGTTCTTTAATGCCTGTAGCTTCGGTATCGAAAATAATGGTTTTGGACATGGGTAATAGGGTTAGTAGTTATAGGTGTAATTATGAGCGTTACTTTAAGTAACGCTTAGAAAGTATCAGTATTGCGCCTCGCATAGTGCGTTTGTCTGATGAATATGAATTCTCAATTTCAGTAATATGAATGCGATTCTGAGCCGCTAGCGCGGTTTTGCTCGCCTTGCCTACGAGCTTGATCAAACTTTTTATTCAATTCAGGATCGCCACCACCAATAGGGCTGATGATATTACCTGGTAATGGCTGTAATGACTTAGGCATTTTTACGGCATCCTTATCAAAAGTCTTTTTAACCTCCTGTGCATAATCCTGCTTAGTCTTTAGTTGTTGATGATGCATTTGCATTGGAGTTTGGTATATCGGATTTGGTTTTGGTAAGGGCTTTGGAGCAGCAGCATAGGGTGCCTTTTTTGGCTTTGAAATAGCCTGAGGCTTTACGCCCTTTTTAAGGCGAGTCGCTGGAGCAGTTTTGATCATTGGGACTTTAGTTTTAGGTTGCCTACTAATTGCTGCCCAAGTGTTATCCATGATCAATTTTAGTAAAGCCAGTTGCTCTTCTGGGTTAGTAATTTCATATATGCGCACGATGTTCTCATAACCAGAGAACCTAAACAGGACCTAAACGTCACAAAAAGCCAGCTTTTGAGACTAAAGGTGAGATTTGGTCATTTGAGCGTTACTTTAAGTAACGCTGAGCATGCTAAAAAAGTGTGTAGTCAAATACTATACATTTTTCAATGGCGATACTTTAAATAATCTACCTACAAAAATATATTGGGGTTGTAGTGTGCGGCAAATTTATAACTCTTCTCGCGTATAAGAAATACCCTCTTCGTCATAGATGCAATAAATTAAATCAAGCATTGCCTTAATTTCTTCAGACTTATCCATTGATCTAGTGCTCATGATGATGGGGGAGTAGGCATGCTTTTCATTTAATTCTAGATATACAACGTCATCACGTTTCATGCCCTGCAAGCTAAATGGAACAATGGATACACCTTCGCCTGCAGCAACAAGGCCAATGGCTATTTGTAATTCTCGAACTTCAATAATCTTTTTGGGATGAACATCCCTTTCTTTGAAACCATTTAATACTTGGTCTGCGTAACTAGGACGGGGATTTTTTGGAAAGACAATGAGATTTTCATCGGCTAAGTCTTTTAAGTTGATGGGCTTGTTTGATTTTGATAGTGGGTGCTCATAAGGAACTGCAGCAATGAGTTTTTCCTCCCTCAATACAATCCGTCTGATATTGGCGTCTTCATGACGTACTCGTCCAAAGCCGATATCAATCTTTCCATCTTTCAAAGCTTTGAGCTGTTCCATTGTTGTCATTTCATACATCCGCAATTCAATGGAATTAAATTTGGCTCGATATTTTCGAATAATTTTCGGAAGTTTTCCGTAGAGCGTTGATGCAACAAAACCGACATTCAGAATTCGGTTGATATTGCCAACCCGTTGAGTCATGGCCTTGAGCTCGCCAGTTCTAACTAAAACCTGTTTGGCATGCTCATAGAAAAAGTTGCCCGCGTCTGTCAGCTTGAGGGGTCGAGAGTTCCTAACAAACAGAGTTACGCCCAACTCTTCTTCGAGTTGTTGGATCTGTCTGCTCAAGGGCGGCTGTGCAATGAACAGTTTTTCAGAAGCTCTAGTGAAGTTCTTTTCTTCTGCAACAGCAACAAAGTAGCGTAGGTGTCTTAATTCCATATGTATACCTTTTAAGTATCAAAAGGATACCAAATCAGTCTTGGACTCGTCAAAAAGACCTGTTTAGAGTTCATTTATCGAAAAACTATACGAAATAGATATGATCAAATCAGTAGAAACCCTAATAGTTGATGTGCCGACTATCCGCCCACACAGGTTATCTGTGGCCACGATGAATGCCCAGGCTCTTGTTTTGGTGCGCATTCTTTGTAATGACGGTATTGAGGGATGGGGTGAGGCTACCACTATTGGTGGCTTGAACTACGGTGAAGAAAGTCCTGAGAGTATCAAGATAAACATTGATACCTATTTTGCTCCGCTCATTATTGGGATGAAGGCTGACCAGGTTGCTAAGGTCATGCATAAGTTGCGTACCACTATTCAAGGTAACCGTTTTGCAAAATGCGCAATTGAAACTGCGTTATTGGATGCACAAGGCAAGCGTTTAGGCATTCCAGTTAGTGAATTGCTTGGCGGTCGAGTTCGCGATCAGTTGCCTGTAGCTTGGACTCTAGCAAGCGGTAGTACTGATAAAGATATCGCTGAAGCGGAGAAGATGATTGCACTGCGCCGTCACAATATCTTCAAATTAAAGATTGGCTTACGTTCAGTCCAAGCTGACGTAGAGCATGTCTTGGCAATCAAAAAAGCACTGGGCCCAGATATTAGTGTTCGTGTAGACGTAAACCAGGCTTGGAGCGAGTTAAATGCAGTTAAAGGTATTGCAGCACTGCAAGCTGGCGGCATTGATTTAATTGAACAGCCAGTTAAAGCAATTCATAAAGCCAGCATGGCTCGCCTGACCAATCAATTTGATGTTGCCATCATGGCCGATGAGGCATTGCATGGTCCTAGTGATGCATTAGAGCTTGCCAATAAATATGCAGCAGATGTATTCGCTGTGAAGATTAATCAATCCGGCGGCTTGTTTCCAGCGCTTCAAGTAGCAACTATTGCTGAGCTGTCTGGTATCAGCTTGTATGGTGGAACCATGCTTGAGGGTGCAGTAGGAACTGCTGCCTCTGCCCACGTATTTTCAACATTCAATGACCTTGCCTTCGGCACAGAGTTATTTGGACCCTTATTGCTTACTGAGGAAATCTTGGTTGAGCCACTGGTCTACAAGGATTTCAGCTTGCAAGTACCAACTGGCCCAGGCCTTGGTATCCAGCTCGATATAGAAAAAATAAATTATTTAAAGCGTCAACAAGGTCATTCCGATCAAGTTGATTTGATAACTGCCTAAATAGGAGACAGCATGTTATTTCACGTACGTATGAATGTAAATTTGCCACCGGACATGCCGGTAGCAGAAGCGACAGCCTTAAAGACAAAAGAAAAAGAGATTGCACAAGGCTTGCAATCATCTGGCAAGTGGCGTCACTTATGGCGTATTGCAGGTCAGTACGCAAATATCAGCATTTTTGATGTTGAGAGCGTAGATGAGTTGCATACAGCAATTTCCACACTGCCACTCTTCCCATATATGCAAATTGAAGTAATGCCTTTATGTAGACATCCATCTTCTATAAGAGGAGATGACAGTTAATCCATTGAAAACTCAACTCAACAACATTGAAATTTAGTAAATCAAATTAATTATTAAGGATACAAAATGAAACATACAGAAATTGAAAAATTAGCAAAAGAATGGATCGTAGATGCAGCGGATTCTCCTGCCAATCCGCGAGTTCAGGCAATTACTCTTCGCCTGGTGACTGATTTATGCAAAGCGATTGAAGACTTAGATATCACCCCAACAGAGTTTTGGAAAGGTTTAGAGTATTTCTCAGAAGCCGGTGCCCGTAATGAATTGGGTCTTTTAGCCCCCGGTATTGGTCTAGAGCGCTTCTTAGATATACGTTCCGATGAGGCTGATGAGAAGGCTGGCCTGGCAGGCGGAACTCCCCGCACAATTGAAGGCCCTTTGTATGTTGCCGGCGCTCCAGAGTCTAAAGGTTTTGCTCGAATGGATGATGGCTCTGAAGTGGATAAAGCTGATCCACTGTTTATGCAGGGCACAGTTTTTGGCGCGGATGGTAAGCCATTAGCTAATGCAAAGGTGGAAATGTGGCATGCCAATACATTGGGTGGCTATTCATTCTTTGACAAGACTCAGCCTGCGTATAACTTACGTCGCACGATCATCACTGATGAGAATGGTCGTTATGCCATGCAAAGCATCGTGCCAAATGGTTACGGATGCCCTCCGGATGGGTCTACCCAAGCATTATTGAATCTATTGGGTCGCCATGGCCAGCGTCCGGCGCACGTGCACTATTTTGTGACGGCACCTGGTCATAGAAAGTTAACTACTCAAATCAATATTGATGGTGACAAGTACCTCTGGGATGACTTCGCTTTTGCTAGTCGTGAAGGTTTGGTACCGCCACTAGTTCGTGTAAGTGATCCAGCTGAAATGAAGGCAAAAGGTGTGAGTAAGCCTTATGTATCCATTGATTTTGATCTTCTTTTAGTGGTTGAGAAGCCTGGAGCTGCTTCAGGAATTGTTGATAGAGCCCACTTCGCTGCGTAATTTGAATTTGGGGTGCTTGCACCCCCTTCATAAAGGATAAAAAAGTGATTCCAATTCATGTAGATAACAGTCCAAAACTCAAAAGCCTTGATGAATTTCTAGTCGAGGATAAAGAGAAGGGCGACTATCGCCTCCACCGTAGTGCATTTACCGATAAAGACTTATTTGAATTAGAGATGAAGCACAT
Organism: Polynucleobacter sp. P1-05-14; assembly: GCF_018881675.1. Taxonomy (NCBI): domain Bacteria; kingdom Pseudomonadati; phylum Pseudomonadota; class Betaproteobacteria; order Burkholderiales; family Burkholderiaceae; genus Polynucleobacter; species Polynucleobacter sp. P1-05-14. The sequence goes on from NZ_JACVPV010000003.1 coordinate 27,605, forward strand.
CTTTGAGGGTAATTGGATTTATTTGGCGCACGAAAGTCAAATCCCAAACATCAATGATTACTACTCTACCTATATTGGTAGTCAGCCAATCTTCATTTCTCGTAATCGTCAGGGTGAACTGAATGCCATGATGAATGCTTGTAGCCATCGTGGCGCTCAGTTGTGTCGTCATAAGCGCGGCAACAAGGCTACTTTCACTTGCCCATTCCACGGCTGGACATTTAATAACAGCGGAAAGCTCTTGAAGGTAAAAGATCCAGAGGAGGCCGGCTACCCAGAGTGCTTTAACAAGGAAGGCTCACACGATCTCAAGAAGGTGCCTAAGTTTGAAAGCTATCGCGGCTTCTTATTTGGTAGCTTGAATGATGATGTTGCCCCTTTAAAGGACTTTTTGGGTGAAGCCGCCAAGATCATTGACATGATTGTGGATCAATCTGCTGATGGACTCGAAGTATTGAAGGGCGCTTCAACTTATACCTTTAACGGTAATTGGAAGCTTCAGGCAGAAAACGGTGCTGATGGTTATCACGTATCTGCTGTTCATTGGAATTACGCTGCAACTACCAACCATCGTAAAGAGCAAGAAGCAATTCGCGAGGACAACATCAAGGCGATGGATGCTGGTAAGTGGGGTAAGCAGGGTGGTGGCTTCTATTCATTTGATCACGGCCATATGCTCCTCTGGACAAAGTGGGCTAATCCACAGGACCGGCCAAATTTCCCGAGGCACCAGGAATTTTCCGATAAGTTTGGCAAACCAATTGCTGACTGGATGATTGAACGCTCTAGAAATCTTTGTTTATATCCAAACGTGTACCTAATGGATCAGTTTGGCTCCCAAATTCGCGTGCTGCGCCCATTGGCTGTTGATAAAACTGAAGTCACTATCTACTGTATTGCTCCTAAAGGCGAATCAGCAGAAGCACGCTCTAGAAGAATCCGTCAATACGAAGACTTCTTTAACGTGAGCGGTATGGCTACTCCAGATGACTTAGAAGAGTTTAGAGCTTGCCAGGAAGGCTTTGCTGCAAAGACGATCGAGTGGAACGATATGTGTCGTGGTTCAGAGCATTGGATTGACGGCGCTGACGATGCGGCTAAAGAAATTGGACTAAAGCCCGTATTGAGCGGTCTAAAAACTGAAGATGAGGGCCTGTACACAGTTCAGCATCGCTATTGGCTTGAAACAATGAAAAAAGCAGTTGAGCAAGAGCAGGTGAGCGCATGAAAACGATCTCCATATTAGATATCAATGCATTTTTGTATTACGAGAGTCGCCTATTGGACGATGAGCAGTGGGATGAGTGGCTTAATTGCTATAGCCCAGACGCTGAATTTTGGATGCCTTCCTGGGACGATAACGATGAGTTGGTAACAAATCCACAAGAAGAAATTTCTTTGATTTATTACCCAAATCGTCAAGGCCTTGAGGATCGTGTATTCCGTATTAAGACTGAACGCTCAAGCGCAACCATGCCTGATACCAGAACCTGTCACAACATTACTAATGTTGAGTTAGAGAAGCGTGATGGTGATATTTGTACGGTTCGCTTTAATTGGCACACCCTAAGTCATCGATACAAAACCAACTACAGCTACTTTGGTATGTCTCGTTATGTAATCGACTTCTCTGGCGATAAGCCAATCATTTTGAACAAATACATCGTTCTTAAAAATGATTACATCAGTCAAGTCATTGATATCTATCACATTTAATACATCGGCGGAATGCTATGAGCTATAACATCGCACTACAGTTTGAAGACGGGGTAACTCGCTTTATCTCCTGCAACGAAGGCGAAAAACTTTCTGATGCTGCATATCGTCAGAAAGTGAATATTCCGCTTGATTGCAGGGATGGGGCTTGTGGTACCTGCCGTGGTTTATGTGAATCTGGTGATTACGATCTACCTGAGTCTAGTTATATAGAGGATGCACTTACTCCGGAAGAAGCTGCTCAGCGTCAGATCCTGGCTTGTCAGATGAAGCCCAAGTCGGATTGTGTGGTGAAGATTCCCGCATCATCTGCCGCATGTAAGACTGGATCTTCATCATTCCCAGGCAAGATTGCACAGATTGAAAAACTATCGAACTCAACAATTGGGTTCTCAATTGAGCTTGATGATCCTGCTTCTTTAACGTTCCTACCTGGCCAATATGTCAATGTGCAAATTCCAGGAACAGACTTAACGCGGGCCTATTCTTTTAGCTCTCCGCCAGGCGCATCCATTGCATCTTTTGTAGTGCGTAATGTCCCTGATGGTCGTATGAGTCAGTATCTAGCAGACATTGGTAAGTCAGGCGATGCGATTTCATTTGCCGGACCAAATGGTAGTTTCTATCTGCGCGAAGTTAAGCGTCCGGTGTTATTTCTCGCTGGTGGAACAGGTATTGCACCATTTTTATCGATGCTGGACTCTTTGGCTGCATCGGGATCTGCGCATCCAATCAAGATGGTCTTCGGTGTGACAAATGATATGGACTTAGTAGCCCTAGATCAGCTCGAAGCCATGAAAACAAAGCTGCCTGGTTTTGAGTACCGAACAGTAGTAGCTTCTCCTGAAAGTGCTCATGATCGCAAGGGCTATGTCACAGAGCATATTGAAAGCGAATGGCTAAATCAGGGCGACGTGGATGTCTACTTATGTGGTCCTGTAGCCATGGTGGATGCTGTAAGAAATTGGTTGGCTGGAGCGGGTGTTACCCCAGCAAATTTCCTGTTTGAGAAATTCTCTCCAAGTGCTGTAGGTGCATGATGACTCAGGCGCTAAGATTTAAGAATAAAGTTGCTATTGTCACGGGTGCTGCTCAGGGGATTGGCGAAGGTGTAGCAATTGCCTTAGCCAAAGAGGGCGCAAAGGTTGTTTTGGCTGACCGCTCTGATCTAGTTGATGAGGTAGCAAAGAAGCTAGGTAAGCTAAAAGCAAAGTCTTTGACGGTTAAAGTTGATTTAGAGACCTATGCTGGTGCTACCAAACTAATTTCCGAGGCAGTAAAGGCATTTAAAAAGATCGACATTATTGTTAATAACGTCGGTGGCACTATTTGGGCAAAGCCTTACGAGAACTATGATGAAGATCAAATAGAAGCAGAGATTCGTCGCTCCTTGTTTCCAACCTTATGGTGTTGTAGGGCTGTATTACCAGTGATGATTAAGCAACAGCATGGCGTTGTCGTAAATATTTCTTCTATTGCCACTCGCAGTATTCACCGCATTCCATATGCCGCAGCAAAAGGCGGAGTAAATGCGATGACTGCTAGCTTAGCATTTGAGCATGCTAAAGATGGTATTCGCTTTAATGCCGTCGCCACTGGTGGAACTGAAGCTCCTCCGAGAAAAATTCCCCGAAACAAGAATAAATTATCCAAGCAAGAAGAGGTTTGGTATCAAGGGATCATTGACCAAACGATTGATTCCAGTTTGATGCATCGGTATGGAACAATTGAGGAGCAGGTAAGGGCGATTTTGTTCCTGGCTTCTGATGAGTCATCTTATATCACTGGCACAGTATTACCGGTTGGTGGCGGAGATTTGGGCTAATGAAGCGCGCCTTTTTCGAAGATATTTCACCCTCTTCAATTACGGCTGGATTTCTAGTTGTATTGATTTCATATGCTGGGCCGATGCTGATATTTTTTCAGGCCGCATCTCTAGCTCAGGTATCTAATGAAGTTCTATCTTCTTGGGTATGGGCGGTATCGTTTGGTGGTGGCATTTCCGGGATTTATCTCAGTTGGAAATATAAGATGCCGATCATTACTGCTTGGTCCGCTCCTGGCGCTGCTCTCTTAATCACCTTATTTCCGCATATGTCGGTCAATGAGGCAATTTCTTCTTATATAACTGCCGCAATGATCATTCTATTGATTGGCATTACGGGTACCTTTGACAAGCTAATAAAGCATATACCCAAGGGAATAGCAGCTGGAATGATGGCGGGCATTCTGTTTCAGTTTGGTATCAATATATTTAAATCTGTATCAACCATGCCTGCCTTGGCTTTATCGATGATTGGAATTTATCTGATATTCAAAAGGCTGACACCAAAATTCGCGATCTTAGTTGTTTTATTTTCAGGAATCGGGCTGGCATATCTCATTGGTGATGTTAATCCAGATAATTTCAGGCTAGCTTTGGCGCATCCAACATTCATAGCTCCTGTGTGGACATGGGAATCCACATTCAGCTTTGCAATACCGTTAGTTCTAGTAAGTTTGACTGGTCAATACTTGCCGGGAATGGCAATCCTCAAGTTATCGAACTATCACGTGCCCGCTAAGCCCATTATTACTTTTACAAGCTTCATGTCACTGGTAACCGCATTCTTTGGTGGCATTACTACTACGACTGCAGCGATTACGGCAACCCTATGTACAGGCAAAGAAGCTAACGAAGATCCAAACAAGCGATATGTTGCAGGCATTTTCAGCGGCGTTTTCTTTTTAATTGGCGGTTCCTTAGCAGGTTCAATCGTTCTCATTTTTACCAGTCTTCCAAAAGAGCTTATCGCGCTTTTGGCTGGCTTGGCTTTACTTGGCGCAATCGTCACTAGCCTCATGAGCACTTTAGAGGAGCCTGATCATCGTGAGGCTGCCGCAATTACATTTTTAGCAACTGCATCTGGCATGACTTTTTTAGGTCTCGGATCAGCATTCTGGGGAATTGTGATTGGATCTATTGCATATGTTGTTTTTGATAAAGATTTATTGAATTTAAAGAGTAAAGAAAAGAATGATTGATAAAACATCGGCTTCAATATATGAAGCTATAAAACAAATCAAAGATGGCTCAACCGTCATGATTGGGGGCTTTGGGACGGCTGGTCAGCCTGCGCAGTTAATTGATGCTTTGATTGAGCATGGAGCCAAAGAGCTAACAGTAGTAAATAACAATGCTGGAAATGGTGATCTTGGCTTAGCTGCCTTATTAAAAGCGGGGCAAGTAAAGAAGATTATCTGTTCATTTCCAAGGCAATCTGACTCTTATGAGTTTGATAAGTTGTACTACGCCAAAAAAATTGAACTCGAATTAGTCCCGCAAGGTAACTTAGCAGCCCGCGTTCAAGCGGCAGGGGCTGGTCTTGGTGCTATCTATACCCCAACAGGATTTGGCACCCTCTTGGCTGAAGGCAAAGAAAGCAAAGTGATTAATGGCAAAGGCTATGTTCTTGAGTATCCGATTCATGCTGATTTCGCTCTTATTAAAGCTTTCAAAGGTGATCGTTGGGGCAATCTTACTTATCGAATGAGTGCTAGAAATTTCGGTCCCATTATGGCGACCGCAGCTAAATGCACCATCGCGCAGGTAAATAAAGTGGTGCCATTGGGGGATATTGATCCCGAGCATGTTATTACACCAGGCATTTTTGTGAAGCACGTTGTTGCTGTGAAAGGGAAATAAAAATGGCATACCAACGTTTAACTAGAGAGCAAATTGTACAAAGAGTGGCCCAAGATATTCCGGAGGGCTCTTACGTTAATTTAGGTATTGGGTTGCCTACCAAGATCGCTAATTACCTTGATGCCGATAAAGAAATATTTTTACAAAGCGAGAATGGTGTTCTTGGCATGGGTCCAGCTCCAGCTAAGGGGGATGAAGATTCTGATTTGATCAACGCAGGGAAAGAATTTATCACCCTATTAAAGGGCGGCTCCTATTTCCATCATGGCGATTCGTTCACGATGATGCGGGGTGGGCATATTGATATTTGTGTGTTGGGAGCATTCCAAGTTGCTCAAAATGGCGATTTAGCAAATTGGCATACAGGTTCACCAGACGCCATTCCAGCCGTAGGTGGAGCAATGGATTTGGCAATTGGCGCTAGAAACGTGTTTGTCACTATGGAGCACGTAACTAAGAATGGTGAAGCTAAGATTGTGGAGCAATGTTCTTATCCGCTCACTGGGATGGCTTGTGTAAACCGTATCTACACAGATCTTGCCGTTATTGATGTAACGCCAAACGGTTTGATTGTGAGTGAAATGGTTCCTGGACTTACCTTGGATGAGTTGCAGAAGCTCACCGACGCACCTTTATCAATGGCTGAATAATGAAAAATACTGTAAACGCATATATTTGTGACGCTATCAGAACCCCTTTTGGTAGATATGGTGGCTCACTGGCTACTTTAAGGGCAGATGATCTAGCTGCCCTCCCAATTCAAGCATTGATGATGCGCAATATTGTGGATTGGTCTGCGCTAGACGATGTCATTCTGGGTTGTGCGAACCAAGCTGGTGAAGATAACCGCAACGTCGCAAGAATGGCTGCATTGTTAGCTCGTCTGCCTGTCGAAGTTCCTGGTTCTACCGTTAATAGGTTATGTGGATCTAGCCTTGATGCAATTGGTATTGCTGCAAATGCTATTAAAGGGGGCGGCAATCACTTGATGATCGCTGGTGGCGTAGAAAGTATGTCGCGTGCTCCATTCGTGATGGGTAAGGCTGATTCCGCATACTCGCGTACTGCAAGGATTGAAGATACAACCATTGGTTGGCGCTTTATTAACCCGCTCATGAAAGCACATCATGGCGTGGATTCAATGCCAGAGACAGCTGAAAATGTAGCTGAAGATTTTAGGATTTCCCGTGCTGATCAAGATCTGTTTGCGTTCACCAGTCAGCAACGTACCGCTAAAGCGCAAGAAGCGGGAATTTTTGATGATGAAATCATCCCCGTCAATATCCCTCAGAAAAAGGGTGACCCAGTTGTATTTGCAAAAGATGAGCATCCACGTTTAACAACATTAGAAACGCTAGCCTCTTTGAAAAGTATTGTGAAGCAGGGCGGTACTGTTACGGCCGGAAACGCTTCAGGCGTTAATGATGGCGCTTGCGCTTTGCTCATGGCATCAGATGTGGGTATTAAGCAGCATTCTCTAGCTCCAAAAGCGCGTGTAGTTGCAGTTGCTGCAGCAGGTGTTGCTCCACGAATTATGGGATTTGGTCCATCACCCGCAGTCAAGAAAGTATTAGAGAAGTCGGGTTTAAAGCTAAGCCAAATGGATGTGATTGAGTTAAATGAGGCCTTTGCTTCTCAAGCCTTGGCGGTCACTCGTGATCTTGGTCTTCCAGACAATACGGCGCACGTTAATCCAAATGGTGGCGCTATTTCTCTGGGGCATCCCTTGGGCGCATCAGGCGCAAGACTGGTCACAACGGCAATGTACCAACTCATACGTACCAAAGGCAGGTATGCACTGTGCACTATGTGTATTGGCGTTGGGCAGGGTATAGCCATGATTATTGAACGAGTTTAGGAGTAGTAATGAGTATTGCGCACATTAATGGTATTGACGTTTTTTATCTTACAGATGGAGACCCTCACAAACCAGCGATTATTTTTTCTAATTCCCTTGGAACAGATCATTCCATGTGGGATGGTCAGCTTGAAATATTAAGAAGAGATTTCTACTTAATCAGATACGACACTAGAGGTCATGGATTAACTCATTCTCCAAAGGGTCCGTACACCATTGCACAGCTAGCAAATGATGTTTTAGGTCTTCTTGATTACCTCAGTATTGATAAGGCTTTCTTCTGTGGAATTTCGATGGGCGGGCTTATTGGTCAATGGCTAGCAGTTAATGCGCCAGAAAGAATTGAAGCCTTGGTGATTGCTAATACTGCGCCAAAGATTGGTACGGAACAGGCATGGAAAGAGCGTGCAGCGCTCGTTAGAAAAGAAGGACTCAATACTATTGCAGAATCCGCTCCTTCAAGATGGTTTACACCAGAGTTTTATGGTTCAAGCCCTAAAGCAGTTAACGAATTACTGATTAACTTAAAAAATATGAACCCTGAAGGCTATGCAAGTTGTTGCGATGCCCTGGCTAGCGAGGATCTGAGAGGGAGTATTTCAAAAATTGGGATTCCTACATTGATTATTGGCGGGGATAAAGATCCAGTTACCACTCTTGATGATGCTCAACATATCCAAGCACAAATTAAGGGCTCCACAATCTTAGCAATACCAGCATCACATATTTCAAACATTGAAGCAGAAGTTGAATTTAATCAGGCAATAAAGCATTTTTTTGCAAGCCAAGTAAAACAAGAATTGGAGACGTAATCATGAGTCAAATTGATGTACATAAGTTAATAGACGAGGCGAAGTTTAGTAAGTTCCACTGGGGCCTCCTGTTTTGGTGTGGTCTGGTCATTATTTTTGATGGTTACGACCTGGTTATCTATGGTGTAGTACTTCCAAAATTGATGACTGAGTGGCAGCTTTCACCAATGCAGGCCGGTACTTTAGGAAGTTATGCACTATTTGGCATGATGTTTGGTGCCATGTTCTTTGGCCCCCTATCAGACAAGATTGGCAGAAAGAAAACCATTGCAATGTGCGTTACATTGTTTAGCTTCTTTACATTTATCAACGGGTTTGCAGAGAGCCTCACCCAATTTGGCATCTGCCGATTTATAGCGGGCCTGGGTATTGGCGGGGTGATGCCAAATGTTGTTGCCTTGATGACTGAATACTCACCCAAGAAAATTCGCAGTCTCTTGGTCACTATTATGTTTAGCGGCTACTCAGTAGGGGGAATGTTATCCGCTGGCGTCGGAATCTTTTTGATTCCAATTTATGGCTGGTCATCAGTTTTCTTCGTCGCCATCATTCCGTTGCTACTGCTACCGATCATTCTTTATTTCTTGCCAGAGTCTCCAGGATTTCTCATTAAATCTAATCGCAATGCAGATGCGGCCAAAGTTTTAAAGAAAATTGCCCCTGAATATGCATCTGTAAGCTCAAGTGAGTATGTATATCCGCTTGGGAATGCCTCTAGTTCTGTGCCTTTGGTATCACTATTTAAGGATGGTCGCTTTTTTAGTACTTTAATGTTCTGGACTTCATTCTTTATGTGCCTCTTGATGGTGTACGCATTAGGATCTTGGTTACCAAAGCTCATGAACAAAGCTGGGTATGAAATGGGTTCAAGCCTAATGTTCTTGATGGTTCTAAATATTGGCGCTATCTTTGGAGCGGTTGGTGGTGGTTGGTTGGCTGATAAGTTCCACCCACGTAAGGTGCTTACCATTTTCTTCATTTGTGCGGCAGCTTCAATCAGTCTCTTAGGTGTTAAGAGTCCATTTTTAGTGCTGAACTTATTGGTTGCTATTGCAGGTGCAACGACAATTGGTTCTCAAATCTTGCTATATGCCTATGTCGCTCAATATTACCCACTAAAAATACGTTCCACTGGTATTGGTTGGGCTTCTGGTGTCGGTCGTGTCGGCGCAATCTTGGGCCCAGTGCTAGGGGGTACTTTGTTAAGCTTAGGTCTGCCACTGGAATTTAACTTCTATGCATTTGCAATTCCTGGTGCAATTGCATGTGTGGCTATTTCCTTGGCTGGTAGATCTGGTCATGATGCGAAATAAAGTGATGCGCCTTTTTGCATTCTTCATAATTGGCTTGGGTGCAGTATTGATTCATTGCGAGCCTGCATTCGCTCAAGAGTGGCCTGCAAAGTCAATTCGTTGGATTGTGCCATTTCCTCCTGGCGGTGCGATGGATGTCATCGCGCGCGCCTTAGCTGATAGGTCTTCAAAGACATTGGGTCAGTCGATTATTGTGGAAAACAAGCCTGGCGCAGGAGGAAATATTGGATCAGAGCTTGTGGCACGCTCTGATGCTGATGGATACACCATGTTGATTACATCAATTGGTATGGCGACTAATAAATATCTCTATCCAAAGCTACCCTATGACCCCGTAAAAGATTTTTCACCCGTTAGTTTGGTTGCTATTGTGCCTAATGTATTGGTTGCCAATGCTACTCAGCCAAACGTAAAAACGGTAACTGATGTTATTGCCAATGCAAAAGCTCAACCAGGAAAGCTCACCTATGCTTCTGCGGGTAATGGTACGTCGATTCATTTGGCGGGAGAGGTATTTACCTCAATGGCCAAAATTGATATGCAACACATTCCCTATAAAGGAAGCGGACCCGCACTAACAGATCTACTGGGTGGGCAGGTTAATTACATGTTTGATAGCATCACATCAGCTAAGCCCCATATTGCATCAGGGAAACTGCGAGCTATAGGCCTTACAACAACTAAGCGCTCTAAATCTTTGCCGGGCATTCCTACTATTGCCGAGTCTGGGTTGCCTGGGTATGACGTCACACCATGGTTTGCTGTTTTTGTGCCCGCCAAGACCCCAAAGGCCACCGTCAAAAAACTCAATGCCGCCTTACTTTCTAGTATGGCTAGTCCAGAAATTAGGGAAAAGTTTGAGGCCATTGGTGCTGAGCCAATAGGCTCTAGTCCAGAAGAGCTCGCAATTTATCTCAATAAAGAAATTGATCGCTGGGGCAAGGTGATCACTACCAACAATATTAAATCTGATTAAAGGTTGGAATTTCATGCTTGGGATGGCGTTATTTAAAACCATTACTTTTAATTATGTTAAATCGCATAAGAATGCATTAGACATCATTAAGTAGTTTACATAGACTGAGTCCGACTGCAGTAATTACATTCGGGTGAACAAAATAAATTGAACCTTACATAAGGGAAAAGGGAGTTAAGAATGAAAAAAGTTATGACAGCGGTTGGCTTAGTGGCTGCATGCGCAGGTGCAGCACAGGCGCAATCAAGCGTTATTGTTTACGGAATTATTGATGCTGGATATGTTGGCGGGAATTCTAGGATTAGTTCTTCAGCCATTACAACTAACGGCGGTCAAACAAAGACTACTGTTAATCAATTTGGTAGCAATGCAGAGAGTTCAAGTCGTATTGGTCTTAAAGGAGTTGAGGACTTGGGTGGCGGTATGACAGCATTTTTTACAACCGAGTTTCAATTAGAGCCACAAGATCAAACACTTTCTGGTAATTCTAATAACGGACTTTTTAATCGGCAGGCTTTTGTTGGCTTGAAGAAGAATGATTTAGGTCAAGCGGCGGTTGGGCTGCAATACACTCCTATTTTTAATGCAGGTCTTGCTACTGATCCAGGTGCTTTTAATAACCTAGCGGGTAACGTGATATACGCAAGCACCAAAGGCATTGCTAGTGTCAGTGCTGGTCAAACATATATTGGATTTACAGCCCGTACTGCCAACACTCTCTCATTTAAGACGGCTTCGTTTGCTGGGGTTACAGCAAGCGGTATTTACACTTTGAGCAATAAGAATGAGTCTCAAAGCCAAACAGGCAGCACGATTTCTGGCGGAAATACCAATGCTAGTGGCTGGGGTCTTGGTTTAGATTACACCTACAATAAGTTTTATATTGCAGCCGCTTATCAAGCGTTAAAGCAATTTACAACAGCAGATTCTCTATTAACTCCTTCTACTACAAATTCTCATGAGTGGACAAATGCCCAAGCAAATGGTGGAACTACGGCATCTGCGCTTCCTGGCGGTAACGCCTTAAATGTGCAGGATAACCAGTTTTATGCTGGTGCAACCTATGATTTTGGGATTGTAAAGACCTATGCCCAATATTTGACGCGTAAAGCAACATCAACTATTACCCCTAACTATTATCTCGGCCGCTCCGCTGAGCAACTTGGTGTTCGTGGATATGTCACTTCAAATATTGAAGCATGGGGTTCTGCAGGGCTAGGTCGTTACACGGCTATGGGCTTGAACTCACCAACAGCAAATTTCAATGGCTGGCAGGTTGGTTCAAACTATTGGTTTAGTAAGCGTACCAATCTTTATGCTATGTATGGACAGACAGTAGTATCAAATGCAACAACAGCGTCTGGAGTAACAGCAAGTGCCAGTATTAATAATTATGCAATTGGTATGCGCCACACCTTTTAAACTTAAATCTCCATTATTAAAAGTTTGACCCGCCTCTAGAGGCGGGTTTTTTTATTCTTTTTGAATTGTCATCTGATTTGGTCGTTCGCTTAAGTCCTTTTCAATAAAGTCTCTTACGTGACGCATGAGGGGTGACTCAGTTCTGTTCTCAATGGTGACAAATCCAAATCGAGCAGTGGCATTTAATGGTGGCGTAAGGATAATCTCTTCCAGATCTAGTGCTGAATTTCGAATGGCTAGTAGTACTGTATTGCTTTGCTCTGCCACTTCAACTAAGCTAGATATCTCGCTGCACTTGATGTTTACAAGGTTCTCAAGGTTTGCATCCTTGCCATACCGGTCAATAATAGTTTTTTCTGTTGCTTCACTTAAAGCAGTAGATGCAATCGGATACTTCCTAAGATCATCCATGGCGATCTTCTTCATCTTCCTTAGTGGATGGCCTTTGCGAACCATAAATGCACCTGGCGTCTCATGAATAATTTCCATCTTTAAATCTTGAGATGGCTTCATGGATCGAGCATTGATAATTAGCGCATCTAATTTTCTTGCTCTTAATGATTCAATCAGCATGCCTGTTTTGCCTCTGGCAATTTCGATATGAAGATGGGGGTAGTGAACGGCAATGTGCTTTAGTAGCCGAGTCATCAGTAAGGCGCCTGGCCCAGACCCCATACCAATTCTAATTTGGCCGCTCAAGCCATTTTTGAAATTTCGATTGGTTTCTTTTATATCTTTTGCTAGGTCAAGCAATATTTGTGAGCGTCGTAGTATTTCTTCGCCGAATGCAGTGAGTGTAGTTTGTCTACCTTGGCGGTCAAATAGTTTTGCCCCAAGTTCGTCCTCAAGAGATTTGATGCTTCTGCTGAGTGCGGGCTGCGTTACAAAGAGGTTTTCAGATGATTTTATAAATGAGCCTGTTTTTGCTAGCTCACTCATATGCCTTAGTTGTGTCAGCGTCATATTGCCTCCCAATTTGCCATTACATTAAGTTATATTAAATCGTATCAGAATGCATTAGACATTCCAATTTGGGGTACCTAGAATAGGCTCTACATTAAAGAAGAAGGGCTTCATGATGAAATTGACCAGGTTTTTATCCTCAGTTTTATGTACTTTGACGATTGCCTCTGGGGCGGGGGCTCAAACTTACCCTAGTAAACCAGTGAGTTTGGTTGTGCCTTATCCGGCCGGCGGTGTATCCGATGTCATCGCACGCATTGTGAGCCCTGCGCTTTCTAAAAAATTAGGCGAAGCAGTCATTGTTGAAAACATTGGCGGAGCAAGCGGTGGTATCGCTGCTCAGAAAGTACTCAATAGCCCACCAGACGGTTATTTGGTGATGCAGGGTTCTCCTAATGAATTAATCTTGGGGCCGCTGGCAAATTCAGCAATTAAGTTTAAGAGTGAAGACTTTCGCCTGGTACAGATGATTGGTTCCGCACAAATTGCATTCTTAGTTAGAGGTGATATGCCGGTGAAAGATGTGGATTCATTTTTAGCGTATGCAAAAAAATCCGCTCAAGAAGGCAAGCCTTTATCTTACGCAAGTGTTGGCCCCGGCTCTTTCTATCATTTGTTAGGTGAGCAGCTCTCAAAAGAGACCAAGATCCCAATGACCCATGTCCCTTACAAGGGTGCTGGCCCAGCATTGCAAGACTTAATTGGCGGTCAGATTGATTTCTTCTTGGCGCCCTACGGAAAGTCTCATGATGAACTTGCTAAGCAAGGCAGAATTAAGTTGCTTGCGATGCTCAATGCTAAACGTCTAGATAGCGTTAAGGATTATCCGGCGATCACCGAGAGCAAAGGATTAAAAGGGTTTACGTATTCAATCTGGACAGGTTACTTTGTTAAGAAAGATACGCCTGAGCCAATCGTCCAGACTTTAAATAAAGCTTTGGGTGAAGTGCTCGAAGATCCAGCTGTGAAGTCTGGTCTGGACGCTAACAGTCTATTGATCGCCAAACCATTAACATTGAATGAGTTAAATAAGGTTTATGGTGACGGCACAGCGCAATTTAGGGCTATCGCAAAATCTATTAATCTGCAGCCACAATAAGCAACTTATCTAATGAACCAAGCACATGAATTGGCTTCTATTGAGGTTGAAGAGTTTATTTCTCTGCGGAGAGATATTCATCAGCATCCAGAGCTGGCCTTCGAAGAACATAGAACCGCTACTTTAGTTGCACAAAAACTGAAGTCTTGGGGTTATGAGGTGCACGAAGGCATTGGCGGTACCGGTGTTGTTGGCGTTTTAAAAAATGGCAATGGCGAGATGTCTATCGGTTTGCGTGCAGATATGGATGCCCTGCCAATCCATGAGCAAACCGGAGCGGAGTGGTCGAGCTGCAATCATGGAGTTATGCATGCCTGCGGCCATGATGGACACACGGCCATGTTACTTGCAGCAGCAAAAGAGTTGGCTGCTAAAAAAGACTTTTCGGGAACGGTGAATTTAATATTCCAGCCGGCAGAAGAGGGTGGCGGTGGCGCATTGCGAATGATGGCAGATGGTTTATTTGAACGCTTTTCATGTGATTCAATATTTGCTATACACAATATGCCAGGCTATCCGGTAGGTCATCTGATATTTCGAGATGGACCAGCAATGTCATCTAGCGATTATGTAACCATTGAGATTAACGGCGTAGGTGGGCATGGTGGTATGCCACATAAGGCATCGGATCCAATAGTTGCAGCATCTTCCATAGTCATGGCGCTACAGACCATTGTTTCTCGAAATGTTGATCCACAGCAATCGGCCGTAATTACAGTGGGTGCCTTTAATGCGGGCCATGCCAATAATGTTATCCCAGCTCATGCAAAATTAGAGTTGAGTATTCGCGCTTTAGATCCGCAAGTAAGAATTGATATTGAGGCGCGAATAAAATCTCTCGTTCATGCCCAGGCTGAAAGCTTTGGTTTAACCGCAAATATTATTTGGAAAAAGGGATATGCAGTATTAGTAAATTCATCTGCAGAAACTGAATTTGCCAGAAATGTTGCGGTTGACTTTTTTGGGGAAGCCGCAGTTACAAGGCAAGGCCCCGCATTATCTGGTAGCGAAGATTTTGCATTTATGCTGGAGAAGATCCCTGGCTCCTATCTTTTTATTGGCAATGGGGATACACCAGGAACTTGTATGGTGCATAACCCTGCCTACGACTTTAATGATGGAAATATTGCTATTGGCGCAACATTTTGGTCTGAGCTGGTGAAGCAATATTTGAAGACTTAGTATTTGAAGGTATAGTATTAAAAGTATTTAAATCATTCTCGGGAGAGATTGCTTTTACAGCAACGCCGAAGGAGCAACCGCCCCGGAAACTCTCAGGCAAAAGAACCGAAATGATCTTTAAACTCTGAAGAGATATTGGGTATTCGTCATCCAATAACACCGAAGGAGCAAGCAAATATTGAATATTTGCGAATCTCTCAGGTCCAGAACAGAGGGGGCCCCTTGAGCATCTGCAATGGGTAACCCTGACGTTTGAAGGATCTAAAAATGAAATCATTTGTAATTATTGGTGGCGGTATCACAGGCGTTACAACCGCTTATGTTTTAGCAAAGCGTGGCTACGATGTCACTTTAATTGAGCGCCATCGTTATGCTGGCATGGAAACATCCTTTGCCAATGGCGGCCAACTTTCTGCATCTAATGCAGAGGTCTGGAACCACTGGTCAACGATCATGAAGGGCATGAAGTGGGTATTTAAAAGAGATGCCCCACTATTAATTAACTTAAAGCCTGACTGGCATAAGATTTCATGGTTCGCAGAGTTCATTGCCTCGATTCCGAATTACAAGAGCAATACCGTTCAGACCGCACATATGGCGATTGAAGCCAGAAAGCATCTATTTGCTTGGGCAAAGCAAGAGGGTATTGATTTTGATTTAAAGCGCGAAGGTATCTTGCATATCTATCGTGATCAGGCTGGCTTTGAGCATGCAGGCAAAGTCTCTAAGATGCTTGCTGAGGGCGGGCTAGGGCGTACTGCCGTTACACCCCAAGAGATGAAAGAAATTGAGCCTACGCTAGCCGGTAAATATTATGGTGGTTATTACACCGAAAGCGATTCCACAGGTGATATTCATAAGTTCACTCATGGGTTGTCAGAGGCTGCTGCAAACTTGGGTGTTAAAACCATTTATGAGCATGAAGTGCTTTCTGTTCAGTCCGATGGCAATCGTGTGAACTTAACCCTGAGCAAAGATGGGCAAGCGAGTCAGCTTGTTTTTGATAATGTCGTTGTGTGTGCTGGGGTTGGAAGTCGTGATCTTGCTTCGCAGTTAGGTGATCGCGTCAATGTCTATCCGGTTAAGGGCTATTCAATAACGGTGAATTTGACTGATAAAGCTAGCCAAGAGGGTGCCCCGAATGTGAGCCTGCTTGATGATGAAACTAAGCTCGTTACTAGTCGTCTTGGGGTAGATCGATTCCGCGTTGCAGGGACTGCAGAATTTAACGGTATCAATCGAGATATCCGCGCGGATCGTATTAAGCCTTTGATTGATTGGGTTAACCAATGCTTCCCTGAAGTTAGCACTCGCTCGGTAGTGCCTTGGGCTGGATTACGTCCAATGATGCCAACAATGATGCCAAAAGTAGGCTTGGGTAGTAAACCTAATGTGTATTACAACACTGGTCATGGCCATTTAGGTTGGACCTTATCTGCCTGTACTGCTGAAATGATTGGTGATGTGATCCAGTATGGCGAAACCACTAAAAAGGTTAGTTCGCCAGCAAGCCTAAAGTTTTCTTGAGTAAGTAATTGATAAGCGTTACTTAAAGTAACGCTTATCAATCTTCAAAAAATAACTTTGGAGCAACGAAGTGCTAGATGGTTGTTCCAAAATTCCTTTGGTTTTGAAAACCAAAGGGTGAGGGGCCACTTCTTTTAAATCCATGAATTTGCTTACACATTTGCTTACACACCGACACTGACCACCCGCAGACCCCCTGTTTATATGGCTCTATCATGGGCTTCTGCTCTCATAAGAAAGAAGCCCTAGGGGTCTTGTAGTTAAGACCTCAATAGATTCAAGAGGTTAGTGGTGAATTAGGCGGTCAAAATTGCTTACACACCGCTTACACACCGGAGCAAAAACCGAGGTGTGTAGTAAATGCGGTTTTAGTGTGGTTTTGAAGCGGTAAGCACCAGCAGCAAGGTGTGTAGTAAAAACAGTTTTAGGGCCCATAGCTCAGTTGGTTAGAGCAGAGGACTCATAGCGAAAGTTGTGCCTTATGCGTGGAAACTGCATAAGGGATGGTGTCAAATTCGGAGAAAGCTAAGTTCAGCAATGAATACGCTAACGCCGAGCCAAGCTTCAGCGTGAAAGTGCTGTTGAAGGTGTAGAGACTAGACGGCACCCATCTAAGTTGAGCAATCAATATGATGAAGGCATAGTCCAGGGAGTAATGAAAATTACACAAACCGGAATCCTTTGGTCCCAGGTTCAAGTCCTGGTGGGCCCACCAATGAAATCAACGACTTAGGGAGAAATTCCTAAGTCGTTTTTCTTTCTGTGCAACAAAGTGTGTAAGCAATCTCTATACATTTTCCGTGGTAACCCCAATAAACATATACATCTGCCATTGGAGCAATGGACTATTCCTAGATTGCTACTCATTTCTATTTGTATGTATTTAAGCCTATTACTGAAAAAAACGTTGGAGCTTATTTTGTGTATTTGCAACCTCTAAATCAAGCATGGTTAAAAAATCAATTGTTTTAAATTCACGATCAATTGCTGGGGGACCGCAAATCCAAGCCCCTATTGAAAGATAGGCTGACAGTAGTTTTGGTAATTTGTAGTCTGAATACTCAGGCTGAATACTTAAAAGGCATTCAAACCCAGAATTTGGAAGAGTATAAAATTTTTCAGGTGCCAAGTGCTTTCGCATTACAGTATATGCAGCAGCTGCCTCTTTGGGATTCTGCGTGTTTATTGAGCTGCATCCAAGTAAATATCGAGCGTTATTTTGCTTCGCATATTGAGCAATTCCTTGCCACAGCAACGATAGTACAAAATAATTTCTATGTTCTTTGGCAACACAAGCTCTTCCCAGCTCAAGAATTTCAGGCCGTAAAGTCTCGAGACCCTTAAGATTAAATTCTTTTGCAGAGTAGTAACCTAAGTTCAACAATGCAACTTGACCTGTTTGCATTCGATAGGTTCCAACAATGGATTTACTGGGAGTATGTTCAACAATTAAATGTGTGCAGATGGGGTCAAAAGAATCTACATCCAGCCCACTCTCAAGTGAACTGGTAAGACCTTCGCGAAGTTCTAAATTAAAAACTTCAAAACGTAAACGCTGAGCTAAAGATAAGTCTTTAGCGCTTGTAACGCCTCTAAGCAAATAATCGCCTCGAATTAGTTCTGCAATATTCTGCAATTTATAAACCAACTAGCCAATGAAAGTAGATTTAAACGCAATTTAGTTGGCATTGTAATTACTTAGTTGAGCTTGCTTAACTAACCATTCTTTTGGTGTAAGGCCCAGACGTTGCTGAAAGCTTCTTGCTAATGAGGTGGCAGATGAGTATCCCAAGTTTTTATGCAGGGTTTTGATTGGTTTTCCATCTAAAAGATACTTAGTAGCCAGGTTTATGCGCCACTCTGTTAAGTAGTTCATTGGTGGAACACCCACTTTTTCTTTAAAGTACTGCGCAAATCTAGAGCGTGACATATTCGCTTCGTTTGCTAAGGTCTCTAATGACCAGTTTTGACTTGGATGGTCGTGAATCGCTTGGACGGCTTTTGAAATCTTCGGATCTGCCAAACCTGAGATCACACTGTTCTCAATCAAATTTTCCTGAATAGCATATCGATACATCCTGATGACTAAGTAGTCCATCAAATGGTTGAGAGCCTCCGCTTTCCCGCAGCGGTTATCAAATGCCTCAAAGTAGAGTAATTCGAGCAGCTTATTAAACTCTGCCATTTGAGATAGTGGTATGACCAGGCAGGCTGGTAAGCCCAAGGTAAGGGGGTTATTTAATCCATTACCAATAGCAACAGTTGCACAAACCATATCCACGCCATCCTCATCAATCGACTTAAATGTATGTGGGGTTGGCATAGAGAAAAAGACTAGGCTGGGTTCGGATATGCCAATGGATCTATCGCTAAGGATGATTTCAAGGGGCGCCTTTTTAATAATATGGATGTGCCCTACTTTTTCAGAAATATCAAAAGCATGCTGGCCACATAGGGTGCCATGACCAAAGACCTTGGTCTTAATTTGGAAGTTGCTAAGAAGGGCTGAAAGTCGATCCATTTGGGACTAATTGTATTAATAATTGGATTTTAAATTACTATTAATACCATATTATAGAAATTAGCGAAACAGTGCAATTGATATTTGCCAACCCAATAAGGAATGCAAATGAAAGCAATACAAGTGCCAACGTATGAAGAAGTTGGCGAGCCAAATAAAGCCATATTTGATCAACTAAAGAAGGGCTTATCTTTTGTTCCAAATCTATATGCTACTTTTGCTCATTCAGAAACAGCGCTAGGTACTTATCTAGCTTTGCAGAATGCAAAGAGTTCTTTATCTTCAAAAGATCGCGAAGTCATTAATTTAGTTGTTAGTCAGGTCAATGATTGCGAATATTGTTTAGCCGCCCATACGGCCCTAGGTAAGATGGTCGGGTTCGCTCCTGAAGAAATTATGGGGTTACGTAAGGGGGCTGCTTCATTTAATCCAAAGCTAGATGCTCTAGCCAAGTTGGTAAAAAGTATTACTGTTGAGCGCGGTCATCCCAATCAAGCGCTAGTTCAAGCTTTCTTTGATGTTGGATGGACTGAAGCGAATTTAGTAGATGCTATTGTTGTCATTGGCGACAAGATTATTAGCAATTATTTGCACGGCACAACTAAAGTGCCGGTAGATTTTCCAGCAGCGCCAGCATTAGTTTAATTTGAATTTACCCCTTAAGAGGGTAGCAACAGTACAGGGGATCTCATGTTGAAGTTATATGCGTTTGCCACACCAAACAACCTGAAGCCAGTCATCATGATGGAAGAGCTTGGGTTGGAGTATGAATTACATTCAGTCAATATTCGTCAAGGCGAACAAAAGGCTGATGCTTTTCAAAAGCTCAATCCTAATGCCAAGGTTCCTGTGCTTGTTGATCCTGAGGGCAGAAGTAAAGAATTTGTATTAACAGAGTCGGCCGCAATCTTGGTGTACTTAGCAGAAAAGTATGGCAAGTTCATGCCGGCAACTGTTGAAGAAAAGGCTCGTGTATTTGAGCAACTGTTCTTTCATGCTTCGGGCATAAGCCCTGCATTTGGCAATTCAGGCTTCTTTCAGAAATTAGCTTCTGAAAAAGTTCCCATTGCAATTGATCGCTTTCATGAAGAGGCTAAACGCTTAACTGGATTGTTAGATACTATTTTGGCAAATAAAGAATATGTAGCCGGCAATGAATACACCATTGCTGATATGGCTCACTTTGGTTGGATGTGGCGCAGTGCTTTTGCTGGTATTGATTTAGTGGATTATCCACATGTAAAGCGTTGGTATGATCAAGTTGCTGGTCGTCCAGCAGTCAAAGTAGCGATTTCAAAATTAGAGGCTTTAGTGCCTCCAACCACTTAAGGAATTGTGATGGCTGACATGTATTCATATGAGCCGAAGAATGGTCATGGCTTACCGCATGACCCATTTAATGCCATTGTTGGTCCAAGGCCGATTGGCTGGATCTCGACCCAAAGTAAAGCTGGCATAGTTAATCTAGCCCCCTATAGTTTTTTTAATGCCTTTAACTATATCCCGCCAATTATTGGTTTTTCTAGTGTTGGCTATAAAGATACTTTAAGAAATATTGAAGAGACTGGTGAGTTTGTATGGAACTTGGTGACATCCGATTTAGTAGAGGCGATGAATCAATCATGCGCCCCATACCCTCCTGAAGTCAGTGAGTTTGATGCTACAGGGCTTGAGCAAGCTAAATCAACATTAGTCGTTCCCCCAAGGGTTGCTAAAGCCAAGGTCGCATTTGAATGTAAATGTACTGAGATCATTCAGCTCAAGGGTATCTCAGGTGAAAAGGCGCAGACATGGTTGGTGCTTGGTGAAGTTGTAGAAATTCATATTGACAAGTCTTTATTAAAAGAAGGAATCTACGAAACCTCAGAGGCTGGTCATGTCCTTAGAGGCGGCGGCCCAGGCGATTACTTCACTATTGGTAAAGAGCAGCTCTTTAAGCTGTATAGACCACAATAATTATTAAATGACCTGCAGATACTAAGTGAGCTGATAAATATGAATAAAGTAGCTTTGATCATTGGAGCAGGGCCTGGTATCAGCGCTGCCTTTGCTAGGGAGCTCGTTACTGCGGGCTATACCGTTGCATTAGCATCGCGAGATATGGAAAAGCTCAAACCTTTAGCTGAGTCTATCGGAGCATATGCTTTTAAGGTCGATGCCAACTCTATAGACGATATTCAAAAGCTATTTTATTTTGTGGAGAATGCTTGGGGTGAACCCGAAGTAGTCTTATACAACCCTAGTGCTAGGGTTAAAGGCGACATTCTTTCCTTAAATCCGAATAAAGTATCGGAGGCCGTCCATACAACTGCAATTGGCGCCTTTACTGCAGCTCAAGAGGCCGCCAAAAGAATGATCCCCAGAAATAATGGCGCTATATTTTTTACGGGAGCAACTGCTAGCGTAAAGGGGTTTGCGAATTCATCTGGATTTGCGATGGGCAAATTTGCAGTTCGTGGCCTAGCCCAATGCTTGGCTCGCGAATTAGCTCCTCAAGGTATTCATGTGGCACATTTTGTGATTGATGGTTCTGTAAAGACTGATCCTGCAAATGATTCAATGACAGCAGATGCAATTGCAAAAACCTATATGGCGATATTGAATCAACCTAAAGCCGCCTGGACTTGGGAAATTGAAATACGTAGTAAGGATGAACATTTCTAAAACAAGAGATATTGGAGACTAAATGTATAAGCTCGTAGCCTTTGATGCCTATGGCACATTGTTTGATGTGTATTCCATGGGGCAGTTGGCAGAAGAGTTATTTCCAGGGCATGGCCAAAGCTTTGCCTTAATGTGGCGCGATCGTCAAATCGAGTACATCCGCCTTGTCACTATGTGCGATCCCAACCCCAAGGGCAGTAAACACTATCTGCCATTTTGGGAGCTGACAATTCGTTCTTTGCGCTATGTCTGTAAGCGAATGAGTCTAAATCTCACAGCAGAATATGAGAATCGACTGATGGATCAGTACGCAAAACTGACTGGTTTTGAGGATAGTTTGAATGTTCTCAAAACCATTAAAGAACAAGGTTTATCAACGGCCATCCTATCTAACGGCAGTAGAGAGATGCTCGCTACTGTAGTGGAGAGCAACGGTTTAAAGCCTTACCTAGATAAGGTGGTGACGATTGAAGATGTGCGTTTATTTAAGACTGACCCTCAGGCCTATGGGCTTTTGTTAAAAGCATTTCCCGTCAAGAAAGAAGAAATTCTGTTTGTATCTAGTAACGCATGGGATGCTCTAGCGGCCAAGTGGTATGGCTTCGATGTCTTTTGGGTAAATCGACTCGGGCATCCATTTGAAGAGATTGGCGAGAAGCCAAGCTATGAAGGCGCTTCACTAACTAAAGTTTTAGAAGTCATTTAATCAGAAAGCTAGGAATAAAAAATGCTTAAGCTCTACTATCACCCATCACCCAATCCAGCAAAAGTGGCTTTATATTTAGAAGAGACCTATACGCCTTACGAAATTATTGTGACTGATACTCGCAAGGGCGATCAGCACAAACCAGAATTTAGAGCAATCAATCCTAATGGAAAGACGCCTGCTTTAGTCGATGGCGATATTAAGGTATTTGATAGCAATGCCATCATGCTCTACTTAGGCGAGAAGATTGGCAAGTTCATGCCAGCAAATACGCCACAGGCACATGCCGAGCTTTACTCGTGGCTCATGTTTGTTGCGACTGGTATTGGCCCTTATTGTGGACAGGCCGTTCACTTCAAACACTTTGCTCCAGAGCCAAAAGAATATGCCGTTAATCGTTATGATTTTGAAGCATGGCGCCACTGGTTGTTAATTGAAGAACGTCTATCCAAACAGCCCTATATGCTCAGTGAATACGGCATTGTAGATATGTCTGTATGGGGCTGGGCTAGAGTCATTCCTTTCGTGCTTGGAGAGGGGGCATGGGAAAAGTTGCCTAGTGTTAAGCGTCTGTTAGATGAAATCAATACTAAGCCAAGTGCTCAGGCTGTGGAGGCGATTAAGACTAAACATGCTTTTAAAACTGAAGTAGACGAAGATTCCCGAAAGAATCTATTTCCAAGTAATGAACGACTCAAGAAATAAGGCAAAGACATGATTGATCTTTATTACTGGACTACGCCTAATGGGCATAAGATTACGATGTTTTTGGAAGAGGCAAATCTGCCTTATGAGATTTTTCCAGTCAACATTAGTAAGGGTGAGCAGTTTGAGCCCAGTTTTTTAGCGATTGCTCCCAACAATCGTATTCCAGCAATCGTAGATAAGGATCCAGTCGATGGTGGCGCCCC
This sequence comes from Polynucleobacter sp. P1-05-14, assembly GCF_018881675.1. Classification (NCBI taxonomy): domain Bacteria; kingdom Pseudomonadati; phylum Pseudomonadota; class Betaproteobacteria; order Burkholderiales; family Burkholderiaceae; genus Polynucleobacter; species Polynucleobacter sp. P1-05-14. The sequence continues at coordinate 50,960 of NZ_JACVPV010000003.1, forward strand.
TATTGCCATATTTGAATCAGGCGCTATTCTTTTGTATTTGGCAGATAAGCTCAAGCAATTTATTCCACAGGATCTAAGGGGTCGTAACTTAGCTCTTCAATGGCTCTTTTGGCAAATGGGTGGTTTGGGTCCGATGGCAGGACAGAATCATCACTTCGTTCAATATGCTCCTGAGAAGATTCAATACGCTATGGATCGCTATGTCAAAGAAACATCTCGTTTGTATGGAGTTCTTAACAAGCAACTATCAGATGGCAGAGAATATATTGCCGGCGACTATTCCATCGCGGATATGGCATCCTACCCATGGGTGGTTCCCCATGTTCGTCAACAACAAAACATTAAAGAGTTTCCATTTCTCTATTCTTGGTTTGAAAGAATACGCTACAGGCCAGCAACCCTCAAGGCTTATGAGATAGCAAATACGATCAATACGGCCCCTACAGTCAGCGAAGAGGCTAAGAAGTTGTTATTTGGTCAAGATGCAAAGACGGTGAATTGAAGGCGCTTGCATGTACTTGTATGACTTTCTAGAAAAAAACTATGAGGCATTTATACAGATGCCTCATCATCCTGCATACGTAGATTCAAACACGAAGTGCAACACGGTTTAAGGACTGCATAAATACTTCATTGGGGGTTTTAAACCCTAATCGTTTTCTAGGTCGGTTGTTTAAACGGTCTTGGATCATTCTAAGCTCCTTATCGGT
>NZ_JACVPV010000004.1:0-100961 GCF_018881675.1 Polynucleobacter sp. P1-05-14
TAAGGAGCTTAGAATGATCCAAGACCGTTTAAACAACCGACCTAGAAAACGATTAGGGTTTAAAACCCCCAATGAAGTATTTATGCAGTCCTTAAACCGTGTTGCACTTCGTGTTTGAATCTACGAAATATTTATACTGGACTGCATGAGTTTTGTGACATGAGTTTATTGCTTGATTTTGTAAGGGAGGGGGACCTATTCGTTGACGTTGGATCCAACGTTGGGTCCTATAGTATCCTTGCTTGTGCCGCCAAAAAAGCAAGAGGTTTTGTATTTGAACCTGTACCTGAAACCTATATAAAATTGAATGAAAATATTAGATTAAATCATATAGAAAATTTAGTTCATACATTTAATATTGGCCTCAGTGACACTATCGGGGAATTATCTTTTACGACTAGTATGGACTGCATGAATCATGCCTTATCAGACGGAGAGATAGACTCTGAAGCAATAACTGTCAAAGTATCAACATTAGATTTAATTCTTAAGGATGAATCTCCAGCGATTATAAAAATAGATGTAGAAGGATTTGAAACACCCGTTCTACAAGGTTCCGAATATATATTAAGTAAACCATCTCTTAAGGTTATTATTATAGAGCTTAATGGAAGCGGGTGCCGTTATAAGTACGATGAAAATCAGATTGTTAAATTTTTAAAAACTAAGGGATTTGACACCTACTCGTACGACCCATTTAGTAGGAAATTTTTATGTCTAAATGGAAAAAATTCAGAGTCAGGAAATACAATATTCATTCGTGATATTAACTTTGTCATTGATAGAGTTAATAGTTCTCCACTAAAAATTATCAATGGAATCTCATATTAAATAGATGAAAAAAGACAACAATCTACATAAAATCCTTATCACCGGCGGTGCTGGCTTTCTAGGCTCGCACCTTACTGAGAGGCTTCTCAAAGAAGGTAATGATGTATTGGTGGTAGATAACTATTTCACGGGTACCAAAGAAAACTTGGCGCATTTATTGCCAAACCCCCGCTTAGAGCTGATGCGTCACGATGTGACTTTCCCTCTTTATGTAGAAACCGATCAAATCTATAACCTGGCTTGCCCAGCCTCCCCGGTGCACTATCAATACGATCCAGTACAGACGACCAAGACCAGTGTGCACGGTGCTATTAATATGCTCGGCCTAGCCAAAAGAACCAGAGCTCGTATCTTGCAGGCATCCACCAGTGAGGTTTATGGCGACCCAGAGGTCCATCCTCAGCCAGAAGAGTATTGGGGCAAGGTGAACCCGATCGGTATTCGCTCTTGCTATGACGAAGGTAAACGCTGCGCAGAAACCCTCTTTTTTGACTATCACCGTCAACATAATCTAGATATCAAGGTAGTGCGCATATTCAATACCTACGGTCCCCGCATGCACCCCAATGATGGTCGCGTAGTAAGCAACTTTATTGTGCAGGCTCTGCAAGGTAAAGACATCACCATCTATGGTGATGGCCAGCAAACCAGAAGCTTTTGCTATGTCGATGACTTAATCGATGCGATGGTTAAAATGATGAATTCGGAAGAGGGCTTTACAGGACCAGTCAATATTGGTAATCCTGGCGAGTTCACCATGCTTCAATTAGCCGAAACGATCCTCAAGCTCTCGGGCAGTAAATCTAAGATCATCCATCAGTCTTTGCCATCAGATGATCCTAAACAACGTCAACCGAACATTGAGCTAGCAAAAGCCAAGCTTGGTTGGCAACCCAAGGTCAATCTAGAGGACGGCCTCAAAGAGACGATTGGGTATTTTAGAAAAGTAATTATATAACATTATAAATAAACCCACTAATATTAAAAATATACATAAATATATTTAATAGAAAAATGAATAAATATAAATCTACAGAATTAACAAATATAGAACCTAAATTTTTAGGTTCTAAAATTTCTGTATGTATTTTAACTTATAATCATGCCCATTTAATTGAATCAACACTCAAATCTATTTTAAATCAAACAATTAATGGCTATGATATTTATATAAGTGATGATTGCTCTACGGATAATACTTTTGATATTATTAAGGAACTGATTTGCAACAATGATCGAATTAAGTTATTAAAAACTCCGCATAATATGGGAATGGCTGGTAATGCTAACTTTGCAATTAAAAATATAAATAAACCATACATTGCATTACTCCATCATGATGATATTTGTCGAACTGATTTATTGGAAAAGTGGGCTCTCGCGCTAGAAAAAAATGAGGGCGCAGCCTTTGTTTTTAATCCCTACGGTGTTTACGGGAGTAAAACAATATTCAGGTGGAACATTGGTGAGGAGTGTATGGAGGGACGTTGGTTGCTAGAGAAACTTCTGTTTCCAAAGTGGGGCTGCTGCGTTAGGGGTACTGCAATGATACGACGGGATGCATGGCTTTCCGTTGGGGGAATGCGAGAAGAGTTCGGCATGCTTGCGGATATTGATTTATGGATGAGATTATCAATGAAGTGGCAAGTAGCATATGTTGATGAACCTGTAATTGCAATCCGCCAAGAAAGACCAGATAATTACCCTGTTGCGTACAAAGAGAACTTTTGGACTTGGCGTCGTCGTCAATTATTGTATGAAATTCATATTGCAAATCGCCTCACGTATTGGGACATAGACTCCTTTGGCGGTCGGTTAAAGTGGTGGAAATTTCGAATTCTGCTTTCTTTTGAAACATTCAAGTGGCTGAGTTATGCGGTCATTAGAAAAAAACCAGAAATGATCTTAACAAGCAAAGATTCAATCACAAAATATGATTTGATGCCGCTAGTAATTTTGAGATGGTTGCTAATTAGTATCTATAGAAGTAAATATAACCAATAATCAACTCTTTAATGAAAAATCCTTTATTACATATTAACTTAACTGCTCCGTTTCATTTGCTGAGGAGTTTGTTATTTAATTTCTCCGGACATGTAAAAAAAAAATCTGTTTCGAATAAGTACTTGGCTCTGTGCGCATATATAAATTTCAATACCTGTTTAGATTTAAGGCGTGGCTCAATTATTGAGTTTAACCATTCAGGCTTTCTAGTTCTTGGAACCGAACGAAGTAGTTTTAGGGGTTGGGCGGGTAGAACTAAGTTACATCTTCTCGAGAATTCTAAATTAATTTTTATGGGGTATAACCAAATTGGTTGCGGTTCATTGATTTGGATTCTTGAGGGCGGTACTATTTCATTTGGGGGTGGTGGCTTTACTGCTGGAAATAATATGATCATTGCCAAGAAGAGTGTAAAAATTGGGTCAAACTGTCAAATTGCATTTGGCGTAACTATTAGTGATCATGATTTTCATAAAACATATAAAAATGGCATTCAAAACAATGAAACTTTACCAGTTAATATTGGGGATGGAGTTTGGATAGGCATGAATGCAACAATATTAAAGGGGGTAAATATTGGTGACGGTGCAATTGTGGCGGCGGGAGCGGTGGTTACAAGCGATGTGCCTCCTGGTGCTATGGTCGCGGGAGTTCCTGCAAAGATAATAAAAAATAATATAGAGTTTTATGGATAAAAATTAAGTTAGTATTATATATTATCTAATTTATCATTAATATATTAATATAGAGAACTATATATCTATTTATAATAAAAAATTCGTAGTATGTGGCGGGCGGGCTTTATATGAAAAATCGTAGTTCAAGCTCAACTCGAGTTATATCTGCAAGTGCCGCATCATGGGTTCGTATTTTGATAATGGTATTCACCCAAGTAGCTTTAATACCGATTTACCTGGGATCATGGAGTGCTCAGACTTTTGGTGCTTGGTTACTAATGCAGGCTATTTGGTCAGTGGTTACACTGGTTGATGTTGCGTATCAAGACTATGTAGGTTACGAATGCCTTGGACTAGGCGCGTCTCAAAGGCACAAAATTGCACTAATTATTTGTTCCGCTTCTCCAATAGCATTTTTCATCGCAATATGGGATATCTTTTTAGTGTGGTGGATTGTTCATATGGGACTATTAGGTAAATGGATACCTGGAGACCCTGAGCTAATAAGACAATGCGGTCTTGCGCTTATATTGCAGGCAGGAACTTGGTTGATATCTGGTAGTCAAGGTGGTTTGGTTGTTCGATGGCTTATTCCGCTTGGGTATAATCCTCAATTATCATGGTGGGGAGCTTTTTATGCGTTAATAACAGCTTTGGTCCCAGCCGTGGCAGTTATTTATGGCGCGAACCTTATTGAAGCTGCAATCTCATTATTTGGTGTAACACTTCTCTTTAATTTAATATTTTTTATAGCCCTTGCATTAATATTTCGAAATGAAAAAATGGGTCTTGTAATGCCCAATATTAAGAATGGAATTTCTTTATGGTTTAAATCTATATGGCTTATAGCTAAGGGCCTAACTGAAATATCTCGGCAACAGGGAACGAGAGTAATTTTATCTCCCTTAGTGGGTACTGGAGAGATGGCTGCATTTTCTGTGATGAGAACGGGCGCAAATTTCGCGCTTCAGGGATTAAATACAGTCTCTGGACCGGTTTTACCTGAATTAATACGTTTTTTAGAAATGAGAGATCAGGAGCGCATGGAGGGAGCCTTTGCGATTGTATGGCTCATTCTTTCCGTCGCTTTATCCCCGATGGTTGTGGTTATTCAATTCATAGCACCAACTTTATTTCCAATTTGGACGCATAACAAGATTGACTTTGATTCATGGACATTTGGAGCGCTCTCATTGAGTGTTTTAGTCCTAGCCATATCCCAACCTGCAGTGGCTATCATTCAGGGTAAAAATAGCGTAAGGGCTCAATTTTTAGTTTCCTTAATTGGCACTTTAATAGCTATCGCTGGTATGTACATATTAATTCCAATTTACGGAATAAGAAGTGCTGCTTGCTCTTTGTTGGCTGCTGAATTGATTTGCCTCTCACTAAATGTTTTCTGGGCAAAGCAATTGTTAAAGAAAAATGGTCTGGAATGGCCTTGGAGGTCGTTTAGAACTTTAGTTGCTTCAATTTTAGCGACGGCCGCTGGAATGATTGCTATTGATTTCTTCACATCGTATTTATCTAAAGTCTTCCTGATATTAACCTTGATTACTCAGATATGTATTGCTAAATGGTATTGGAATCATCTGCCTCTATTAGTAAGAAATCAAGCCGTTACTCTAATATTCAAGGTTAAGGCAATAAGTTTAATAAGAAGAATCATACATTTATAATATTAATATGAAAATACTATTTATTACATCATCAAAAGAAGATTATCTTTCCGATGGCGTATTGCACGGCCTTAAAACCCTTTATAAGATAGACTGTATTGATTATCCAAGGGCAGATATTTTGTACAAAGATTGCAATGAAAACATTAGAAAAAAAGTGCGAGGATTTGGATTTACTTTATATTCTGGGCTCTTAGAGGAGGATGGGGCTGATAGATTTAATATAGAGGAAAAGATTAAAAAAAACTACTTTGATTTAATAATAATTGGAAATATTTGGAGGCAATTTGGCTTTTACTATCAATTTAAACCATGGTTAAAAAAAGGCAATACTATTATTTTAGATGGGGAGGATAATGAGAGAGGCTTTCCAGCAGCAGGACAGTTTATACGAAATTCAAGCTATTGGTTAATGCCAAATGTTATTAACAATTTTTTATATTTCAAAAGGGAATGGACAGAAAGAACAGTATTTAATTTGATGTATGAAATTCTACCTAGTAGGATATACAAATTATTTTTTAAAGATAAAAATATAAGAAAAATTAATTTCTCAATTCCTTTTGAGAAAATTATAAATGATCCAGAAATAATTAAGATAAAAAAATTTTCGAAGCATATAGTAGATCCTGAATTAGCCAGTTTGATACCAGAATCATCATTAGAGTATGCGTTTGAAAACGAGATGGAGTACTATAAAGATCTTCAAGAATCGAAATTTGGAATTACTACGAAAAGAGCGGGCTGGGATTGCTTGCGACATTATGAAATTGCTGCCAATGGTTGCGTACCATGTTTTAAAAATCTACACTTGAAGCCTCAGACTTGTGCGCCACACGGATTAAATGATGGAAATTGTATAGCGTATACTTCGGCAGAAGATCTTTTAAAAAAGATAGATAATATTAACGATAGTGAATATAAATTGCTTCAAAATGGTGCTCTAGAATGGGTAAAAAATCAAACAACTGTTGCAGTTGCCAAAAATGTATTAAATGAATATAAATTAAACAGAAATTATATTTAGAAATTTATATTTATGAATAATAAAAAATATCGGGTAGCTATATTAAATACTCATCCTATACAATACTTTGCCCCAATGTATTCATATTTTAATAAAGGAAAAAATATTGATGTACATGTCTTTTATTGCAGTGATATAAGTCTTCGAGGTGGATTTGATAATGGGTTTAAAAAAGAAATAACATGGGATATAGATTTATTGCGCGGTTATAATTCTTCATTTTTAGGTAAAAATTATAATAAAAGAGATCTTAATGGATTTTTTTCCCTAGTATGCCCACAAATATGGCGTGAAATAAGGCGTGGCAAATTTGATGCCCTATGGCTGCATGGTTTTACCTCTTATTTGGCTTTTTTAATTGCATTTTTAGCTGCGAAAAGCTGTAAGATACCTGTATATATAAGATCCGATAATCACTTGGGGTTAGATCGTTCAAAAATTAGAAGGCTATTTAGGAGCTTCATATTTAAATTATTATATAAATATGTTGATGGATTTTTATCTATAGGTGAATTAAACCGCAAATTTTATTTAGATTTTGGTGTTCCAGAAGAGAAAATATTTTTTGTTCCATACGCTGTAGATAATGAGAGATTTATTTCATCATCACAGATAAGTGAAGCTAGCAAAATTTCACTTCGGAGAGAATATGCAATTAGTTCAAATAAGCCCGTTATTCTGTATGCTTCGAAATTAACTCAAAGAAAGCATCCAGATAAATTAATTGTCTCGTTAGCCACATTAAAGGAAAAAGGAATTGAAGCTTCGCTATTGATTGTTGGATCTGGAGAAATGGAGTCTGACATAATAAACCTTGCTAAAAAAGTTGGTCTTACAGATGTTTCATTCGCGGGATTTATTAATCAAAATGACTTGCCAAAATTTTATTCTGTATCAGACATTTTTGTATTGCCGGCAGAAAATGAGCCGTGGGGACTCATTGTAAATGAAGTAATGTGTGCGGGCTTGCCAATTATTATTTCTAACGAGGTTGGGTGTGTCCCAGATTTAGTTAAAAATGGAGTCAATGGCCTTCATATTAATCCATGTGATATTAATTCACTTACAAATGCATTAGAAATCCTTATTTTGGATTTTGGTCTTAGAAAAAGAATGGGCGCAGCTAGTTTAGAAATTATAAAAAATTGGAATTTTTCAGAGTGTGAAAAAGGATTAATTAAGGCGCTAGATTATAATATAAAATCGAATTGTGAGTATAAAAATTAATAAAATTATTTACAGTTTATTTGTATTATTTTTAATAATACAAATAATGGTCGACTCTTCAATTCAGAATATATTATCTAACTTAATTATTTTGTGTTCAACATTTATTTTAATAAACTATATATCTAAATATAATCTATTAAAATTTAGCCCGCTAATAGTTGTTATGCTTGTTGGATTTAATTTTTTAACACAATCTGGCCCTGTGATTTTTCAAACATTTTTTTTCCAGTCTGTTAGTGAGAAAATGGAGTCTCCAATATATACATTTATATATGTATTCCTATTTCAAATGGGGCTCTTAATTTCAGCGTTTATATTTCAATATAAACTTAGTAAATATTCATCTTTCATAAGAAAAAATTTTCTCAATCCATTACATTTAATGGATCTACCAAAAAATAATCTTTTATTTATATTGGGTTATTTGGGGTTTCTATCATTAATATATCAATCAAGGTATGTTGGAATAGATTCTAAAATTGAATATGGTGATATTACTGGTAAATTTATACAATCACTTTCCATTTTTATATCTGCGCCATACTTGACTTTATTTTATCCCAAAATTTACTCAATAAACGCTCCAAAAAATAGCAAGAAAATTATTATATATACTTTTCTATTGGTTATAATGGCGATTGCTCTTAATGTTCGTGGGTTTATATTTGGTGGGGTTTTTAACCTAATTTTAATTATGATCCTTTATATGGCCTTAGGTAACTTAAAATTTAATTTTGGAATGAAGCATTTCATTATTTTAATTGCATTAATTCCCGTCTTTTCATTGGCAACTGATCTTGTATTTTCAATGGCAGTTGCTAGAGAGTTTAGAAAAGATAATTCACCAGTAGAGATGGTAGTAGAGACCTTAGATATATTATCTGACAGAGACCGATTAAATCATTTAAAAAAACTATCCTTAGATACTGTTTTTTCAGACTATAGCGAAGATTACACTGGTAATGTCATGATTGATAGGCTACTATCGGTTAAATTTTCTGATTTAACCATTACTGAAGTTATCAAAATGCCTAGCGATAATGTTAGGGAGGTAGTAGAATTTAGCAGAAATAAAATTTTTTCAACTTTACCAACCCCAATATTAAGAATAATAGGAAGTAATATTGATAAAAATGAAAACACCTATTCTATGGGGGATTTTCTTAGGTATGGTTCAGGCGGGTTTTTAAGTCAATCATTTCTAACGGGTTCTAATGTTGCTCATGCATTAATTTTATTTGGAAATTTATTCTTTTTAATACTAATACCTTATTTTGTTATAGTAATGGTCGTGATCCATTCTTTTGAAATTAATATCCGGGGTACGTTTTTTATATCCCCATTAATTTTGATGAATTTAAATTTCCTCTTAAATTTTTTTAATTCTGATTCATTAGTAGATGGTATGCAGTTTATCACTAGAGGCCTATTTCAATATGGCTTAATTTATTTTATAATATTTTTGTTTTATAAAAAAATGTCTATTAATAATTCATAAATCTTTTAAATTAATAAAATTTATTATATGAAATCAATCATCATTTATAGGCTTGGAAGCATGGGTGATACTGTTATTTCCCTTCCTTGTTTACATAAAGTGAGCTCTAGCTTTCCTGGTTATAGAAAAATATTGCTAACTAATAATCCGGTATCTTCAAAAGCTATTCCTACCGATGATTTATTAATGCCTGCGGGTATTATTGATGAAATTATTAATTACAATGTTGGTTTGCGATCAATTCCTGATTTAGCGAAGCTAAGAAAAAAGATTGTTTTAACTGGAGCAGATACAGTTATCTATTTAAAATCTTCCAAAGGATTTTTTCCTTACCTTAGGGAATATATTTTTTTTCATCTAAGTGGGATTAAAAATATTATTGGTGGTGGATTCATTAATTCCTTATTGGATAATAAAAGCAATCCTAGAACTGGTTTTATTGAGTTTGAAGCAGAGAGGCTAGCAAGGTCCATTAAAAATCTTGGGGACATTGATTTACAGTCTGAAGATGCTTGGTCGCTATTTCTTACAGAAGACGAGCTTAGATTTGCGGATGCCAAGCTAGCGTCACTTGGCACTGACAAGTTTATAGCTATAAATATTGGTGGAAAGAACCCTAACAAAGATTGGGGTCAGGGTAATTGGAAATTGTTAATTTCTGAGATTTCTGGGAGTTACCCAGACTTTGGTTTTGTGGTGGTTGGTTCGTCTGATGAATGGCTACGTGCTAGGGATCTTTTATTAGAGTCAACCACGAAATCAATCAATCTATGTGGGGTTTTAAAGCCACGTCAAACCGCCGCCATTCTATCGAAATCCTCTTTTTTTATAGGGCATGACAGCGGCCCTTTGCATTTAGCTGCTTCTGTTCAGGCTAGGTGTATTGGTATTTTTGGAAATTTGAATAAGCCTAATAAGTGGCATCCCTATGGTAATAAGCATATCGTATTTCATTCTATGGATGGAATCGACTCCATTAACGTTTCTGAGGTACTTAATGGCGTTACTAAGATGGTAAATTCATTATGAAATCTTTAATTAATGAAAGTATTTTATCGACTGATGTACATGAAGAATTAAAAATTCTTCATGTAATAGACTCGGTAAATCCAGATAACGGTGGACCTATCGAAGGAGTTAATCAGTTAGCTCGCAATTTAAGCGGTAGTAATGTGAGTATTACAGTTGTTTGCTCAGATAAGCCAGATGCACCCTGGCTGCAATCTAAAAATGATTTAAAAATCCATGCGCTTGGTCCTGTCTACACTTCGTTTCGATATAACCCCCGTTTAGTCCCATGGTTAAGCGCTAATGCCAAGTCATTTGACATTATCGTTGTAAATGGGATCTGGCAATATCATGGTTTTGCAGTCCAGCGAGTTTATAAAAAAATTGGCATTCCTTATGTTGTGTTTACACATGGGATGTTGGATCCATGGTTTAAGAAAAAATACCCCTTTAAGCACTTTAAAAAATGGCTATTTTGGCCCTGGTCTGACTACCAAACTCTTAAGCATGCAAATGCTGTAATTTTTACATGCGAAGAAGAGAAAATTTTGGCTAGAAAATCTTTTTGGCTATATAGGGCTAATGAAATAGTTTGCTCTTACGGGACATCTGCGCCACCAAAAAATAGTCATGAGTTATCGAAAAAATTTCTTGACCAATATGAGCATCTCAAGGGTAAAAGAATATTACTATTTCTCGGTAGAATTGTAGAGAAAAAAGGTTGTGATATTTTAATTAAAGCTTTTGCAAAAATTTCTGATCGTGATCCGGACCTACATCTAGTTATTGCAGGTCCGGACACTATGGGGCTGCGTGCCGTACTAATCGCATTGGCAGAGGCGCTTGGTATTTCAAATAAAATTACGTGGACTGGCATGCTACAAGCTGATGATAAATGGGGGGCCTACTATTCATCTGAAGTATTTTGCTTGCCTTCGCACCAAGAGAATTTTGGAATTGTTGTTGCAGAGGCTTTAGCTTGCGGTATTCCTGTTTTAATTTCCAATCAAGTAAATATCTGGCGTGAAATACAGTCTTATGCCGCAGGGTTTGTAGATGAAGATACCGAAGATGGCACCATGCGTAATTTAAATCGTTGGCTAAGCTTAGACCCTGTTTCTTTTTCCAATATGAAATTACAGGCGGAGTTATGCTTTCAAAGTAATTTTAATATTAGTAAATCTGCCTTAAATTATAAAAGTATATTGGAGGGCTTTAAGTCTTGATAATAATAGGCAATGATCCAACTAGAGAGCCTTCCTTTACACTTGGGAATAGATTGGGGCGTCAAATATGGGGAATAATTTATATTTTTTTATTTCGGTTTAGTCCGCGACCCTGTCATTCATGGCGAGCGTTTCTTTTGCGATTATGTGGTGCTAAGCTGGGTAAAGGTTGCCACATATATCCTAGCGTCAAAATTTGGGCGCCTTGGAATTTGCAGTTTGGCGATGCTGTAGGCATTGGTGATTCTGTAACGCTATACAGTATGGATAAAATCAGAATAGGGGACTATGCTGTAATTTCTCAAGGGGCAAATGTTTGCACTGGGTCACATGATTTTAATACTAGCAATTTTCAATTATTTTCAAAGCCAATTATAATCGGGGCCAGAGCTTGGATCTGCAGTGAGGTTTTTATACATCCTGGAGTTTCAGTTGCTGAGGGTGTTGTTATAGGCGCTAGGTCAGTAGTTATTAAATCAGTGAGTGAGGCATGGTCTGTTAATTCAGGGAATCCTTGTAAAAAAGTAGGTGTTCGTAAAAGTAGTATTTAAAGATTTCTTATACAACTTTTTTTGTAAAAAACTAAAAAAATTTAGTTAATTTTAATATTTTAGGAAGAAGTGACTAAACTTTATAATAAGAGTTCCTGTGTTGTTGTAATTTTGACATTTAATTCAGTCGAAATTATTCGTGAAACTGTAACGCAAGCCTTAAAGGTATCCCATAATATTTTTGTCGTTGACTCAGGTTCTACTGATGGAACTATTGAAATCCTTTATGAGTTGGGTTGTCATGTGGCTAAACGAGAATTTTTAGGCTATTCAAGTCAACGCAACTGGGCAATTAATCAGGTTAAGGAGTTTAGTTGGCAACTTCATCTTGACGCTGACGAAGTTTTGGATGAATTAGGGATCTCGCAAATAAACCTGGCTCTACAGGAGATGTCGCCACATAACGCCTATATGATAAAAAGGAGAGACTATTTTATGGGAAAAATGTTGCGTTTTAGCGGACTAAACCCCTGGCATCTGCGTCTTTTTAAGACGGGCTTTGTTTGCTGTGAAAATAGATTGTATGATCAACATTTTGTTTCAGACGGTAGCGTTGGGCGGTTGAAGGGTTTTATGCATGATAAGAACTGTTTAACATTAACTGAGTGGGTTCGAAGACATAATCATTGGAGTACACTTGAGGCCCAAGAAATCTTAAATGAATGCGCTGATCGACCTGGAATCCTGCGGGCTAGGTTTTGGGGTGATGCTCGCGAGAGGACTAGGTTTTTTAAGAAAATTTATTACAAACTGCCAAACACTTTAAGAAGTTTTTTATATTTCTTCTACCGTTATTTTATAGCTTTGGGATTTTTAGATGGGGCAACAGGTTTTTACTTTATTTTTTTTCAAGCGCTTTGGTTCAGGATGCTAGTCGATGCAAAGTATCGTGAAATTTTAGATTTAAAAAATTAGGGATACACGGCATATTAATAGTATCAATACATCTTTTCAAAATTTTAGAATTGAGTCAGTTAATACCAAGATGACTAGCATTGAGATTCTAATAGCCTCTCTAGAGAATTTTTTCTATTATTTAATTCGCCATAATTATGACTAAATGATTTGAAGGTGATTTGCTATTAAAAAAAAACTGAAGGTTCTTCTTTACGGTATCAACTATTCGCCAGAGTTGGTTGGGGTGGCAAAATACACAAGCGAAATGGCCGAATGGCTTGTTAAGCAAGGTCATGAGGTCCACGTTGTGACGGCTCCACCGTATTACCCAGGCTGGAAGGTGTGGCCAAAATATTCTAAATATTTTTATAGTCGAAGTATCATCTCTGGTTCTATTGTTTGGCGTTGTCCTATATTTGTTCCATCCCGCCCATCATCAATCTTGCGCATATTGCATTTAACAAGCTTTGTATTTTCTTCGGCATTAATGTTAGCTATTCAGTTATTCTGGCGTCCTAATCTAGTCTTTTTAGTGGCTCCAACTTTGCTTTGTGCGCCTAGTGCATTGCTTTTTTCAAAGCTTAGTGGTGCAAAATCAATTTTGCATATTCAGGATTTTGAGGTTGATGCTCTATTTGGCCTTGATTTACTTTCAGAACGCACAAGACACTCGATTTTTAAAAGGCTTGCGTTTTATTTCGAGTCTATAGCCTTAAGTAAATTTGATATTGTGTCTTCAATCTCTCCTGGAATGATAAAGCGGCTTCGAGATAAGGGCGTTTCAAATAAATGCATAAGCTTTTTGCCAAATTGGTCTGAGCTAAATCGCTTTAAGAATGTAGAAGTATCTCAGAAATTAATTAAAGAGCTAGGAATTCGGGGCGAGAAAAAAGTCATATTGTATTCTGGTAATATGGGTGAGAAACAAGGTCTTGAAAGTATTGTATTGGCGGCCCAAAAGCTGCAAACAAGAGAGGACTTAGTCTTCTTATTAGTGGGGGACGGTGCCAGTAAAAAATATATAAGATCGATGGCGATTGATTTAAATTTAAGCAATTTAGTTTTTGCACCATTGCAGGCATACGAGGATCTACCTTCGCTGCTCGCATCTGCGGATGTTCATTTGGTAATACAAAAGACAGGTGTGGCTGATGCTGTACTTCCCTCTAAGTTAACAAACATTTTCGCTGTAGGCGGTAACGCAGTGATTACTGCTGATATTTCAACAACACTTGGTCAACTCGCCGAAGATTATCCGGGGATTGCAGTTATTGTTCAGCCTGAATCGGTTGAGTCTTTGCTGTCAGGCATACATAAAGCCTTAAATATGCCGAGATTCAATGGCATTGCCCAAGCTTATGCTCAAGAGTTTCTGGATAAGGAAAAAATACTATCGCGATTCTTTGGAGAATTAGATGAATAATTTTTCTTGGACGCAAATAATATTAATATAACTTAAAAGGAATTTATTAGTCATGAGAAATATAGTGGAGCCTCAGGAAGCATTTCCCTACAAACCTCCTTCCGAACTGATTCGACAAAAATATAGACATATATTTCTGATAACAACCCCTTTACAACCTCGGTTGTTCAAAACTCTTTTTGATAAAGTTGTTGCCACTTTTTTGTTATTGTTGTCATTGCCAATTCTGCTGTTGTTAAAACTAGCCTTTTTGATTGAGGGTTGGTTGGTTCCGGAGAATAAGGGACCAATGTTCTTTTTTTATAACGCAGTAAGCGCTGGAAAAATAATACCAAAATATAAGATTCGGTTGATTAAATTGAAATACATAGAACCCGAAGGCGCAAAACGTGGTGATTGGGTTGCTTATTCTGCTGAGTGGACTCCAGATAGTCGTACTTACGTTGGTAAGTTCGTAAAGAAATTTTATCTAGATGAGTTACCTCAGTTTTATAGCATTCTTAAGGGCGACATGAGTATCGTTGGCCCGAGACCTCTTGCGATTTTGCATTATGAACGTGATTTGGCCCAAGGGAACGTTACCCGTAAACTCCTTAAAGGCGGCATATTGGGATTGGGGCATATCAATAAAGGCACTTCAGAAATGGGTAATCCACAGTTTGAATATGAGTATGTAGATCAATATCTAAAAAAATCTTCTTGGGGATTATTAATGTTGGATCTCTGGATAATATGGAAGGGCGCATTAGTAATAATAAAAGGTGGTGGACATTAATATTAATCTGGAGCTAGAGGGCCATAACAGAATAATTTTAGAGTTATCTTTATCCTCAATATCATTCCAAATTTTGGTAAGTAGATCATGAAATTGGCGCTATTACCATTCTGAATTTTAAATAATAATGCTGTTGATTTCAAGGGAATTTTTATATTAGTTATGTTAATAAATAATTATTTTATAATATGAAAAAAAAATCAATCGATATATTATTATTAATGCTTACTTTTAGATTAATTTTAGTAGTAATATTTTCTTTAATAATAAATCCAATAAATTTAAATCCTGGTGATATTGGATTTGGTTTTGGTGACTATATAGATAGTTTAGTAAAATACGGAGAATATAAATCATGCATTATTGATAATGGAAATTCATGCCTTAGATACTCTAGGATGCCTCTTTTGCCATTTATATTAGCAACTGGATTTTTGTTAATGAAAAATATATATTTTATCATTGCAATAAAAGAGGCAATATTCTCTATTATTTTATATTTTTCCATAAAAAATTTATGGTATTTATTAGGCAAGAATAGCAAATTTATAATATTTATTTTGCTTTTTAATCCGTTATTATTAAAGCATCTAGGTACTCCTCATTATGAAGAATTTTTACTGGCCAATTTAATAATATTATGGTTTGTATATCTATTATATAGTGTTTATTTCATAGATGATAAATATATTTATATATTATGTTTAATAAGCTCATTGCTATATTTGATAAAGCAAACATATATTACATTTATATTTTTTTCTTTTTTATTTTTGTTTTTACGCTCATTTGTACTTAAAAAAATTTTTATAATTCCATTATTAATACTTTTAATTCCAATTATATTATGGGCTATTTGGATTAATTATAATGGAGGCAATTTTTATATTGGCACATCTTGGGATGCTGAGAATTTAGTTCGTGCAATCTACCCATTGCAGGATAAGTTATTTCCTGAAGTATCTGTGGATAGGGTATTTGATACATATAAATTTTTTGGAGTAGATGGATCTATTTATTATAATGACCCAATACAAAGTGGTTTATTACCACTTCAAAAATTTTCAAGTGAAAATAGTTGGTACTTATACTACCAAAATTTAGCTAATACTATATTTCGCAATAACTTTTCTTTTGAAATAATTTTTATTTTGAAAAAATTATTTTATTTATTATTTGGTATACATGACAAATTAAGAGATCCATTGGCAACCCCGTCAATGACTATAGTAGGATATTTATTTATGTTCTATAGATTTATTTTCCTTAGCTTAATTATTAAATTTATTTATACAAAAGGGCTAATTCCTGGCCTATTATTTATGATGTGTCTACTCTTTTTATTTTCACCTCTTTATTTAGGGTGGGCTCATGAAAGGCATGCAACCATTTTTATAACAGGAACTTCGATTTTTATTGTAATTTATTTGTCTTTATTTCCATTAAAATATAAATAATATGATTCTTGTATTGTTCTACTGCTTTTAGTTTAGTGCAAATCATGATTTATTAAGCGGTCTAGAACTGACTTTGGCGCACAGTGATGCTATTAATTTCCGAATGCAGTATATTAAATAGCTACTAAATAAAGGATTTATTTAAGCATTCTTAAATCGTAGTTTAGCCATGCACCCTTTAAATTAATGGCTCTTTAGTAGTGGCTAAAGGGCTGACACTATAGGTTATAATACAAAAAAAGAGCGTGGCGGTTGATGTATGCTCCCTCAAATTGTTAAAAGGGTTGTTAAATAATTTTTTGCATGCTGAAGTTTATCGGAATTAAGTATTATTATGCGCCTTTAATATTGAGCTCTAAATATACTAACTAAAAATTCATAGTAATACCTTAAATTTTCTTGAGTCCATGCTAAATAATATAATGAATAACATTATTTATAAACTTAATTATTAATATTAAAAAATATGCGCATTATTAAAATATCACAAAAAATTAATCAACCCTCCTTTTTTTCTTTGAGGATTTTATTTACTCTCTTATTAATTTCATGCGAGTTATTTCTATTCTTTTATTTTAAAGATAACGGCGGTGATTTTACTAGGGTCAATGATATAACTATTGCGCAATATATGCGAATTAATGGCAGTAGCCAATTTATGTTAGCTGCGTATGCTCAAAAGATAGTCTTTGTATCTCTCTTTTGCTATCCAATTTTAGTTTTAATATTATGCGTCAAAAATGATCGACCTGTTATAAAAAATATTAAAGTCAATTTTTTTAAGTTATCCAGGTGGTCCCTAATTCTCAATTTGATTTCTTTTTTAGGCTTGCTTACTTATGCAGTAATAGTAGATAATCCTTCGGAATTAATCGCTAATCCATATGGCCCATTGTCCATTTTTTATATTTTTACTCCAATATTATGGGTTGTTTATTTATTTAGTCTTTTGGACCTCTTTTTTCCATTTGCAGCTCTAAAAGAGCTACTTCAGAATGAAAAGCTCTTTGCAATACTCATGATTATTTTGATTGCATTAAGCACAAATCCAGTTATTAGCCCTATTCATCTCCAAAGTGTTATTGATTTTTGGTCAAATTTGCTTTTAGAGCCAACCATTACATTGGCTTTAAAAATTTCGCACATGCTGGGGTTTTCAACCCAGATATTTTCTTTTCCTGGGGCTCCTTTCCCTGACTTTGGAACTGATAAATTTCATACTACTATTGCTCCTGAGTGTTCTGGTTATGAGGGGATTACTCTTGCTACTATTTTGCTTGCTGGGTATTGTTATCTCAAACGTTCAATATTTCATTTTCCGAGATCTTTATTGCTGATACCGATTGCTATTTTGGGAATGTTCTTTTTAAATGCTATTCGTTTAGTTATTTTAATTTTCATTGGCAATTTTTATTCACCAGAGTTAGCTTTCAATGGATTTCATACAGTTGGTGGATGGTTCAATTTGCTGATTATTTTGGTCCTATCTCTATGGGCATTAAATAAGTTTCCATTTTTTTTGAAAAAGGCTGCATTAAAGCCTGATGACGACAATAATCAAACTGCTCATGCATTTTTATTCCCTTTAATGGCACTTGTATCTACCGCACTCATTGTAAAAATTTTTACAGTTGATTTCCAGTGGCTCTACCCAGTGCCAATGTGTGTAGCAGCCTGCTTTATCTTCCGTTACAGAGAAAAATTTAACGGCTTCTTGATTCGGCCTTCTGGGCTATCGATCGTGATTGGGATTTTAATTTTTCTAATATGGATTTATTTAATTCCCGTAGATCCCACTATCAATTTAGATTTTTTCAAACATCTTCAATCAACCTCAGTTGTAATTGCGCTCTTTTGGCTACTATTTCGTATTATCGGTGCAGTTGCCATAGTTCCTATAGTCGAAGAGCTTGCATTTAGGGGGTATATGTTGCCTCACATTCGTCAATGGGTTAATTTGTTCTTACTTCGAGACAATTACTCAAAATATTTGCCTGTAAATGTAAATATTTTTGGGATTATTTTTTCTCTTGCTTCAACTTCTTTTATTTTTGGCATCTTGCACTCCACTATTTTTGCTGGTTCTATTGCGGGACTCGGCTTTGGCATCGCCTACTTACATAGGGGTAAGTTAATTGATGCAATTACAGCCCACGCCATTACTAACGCCCTATTAGCGGTTAATGTAATATGGTTTGGAAATTGGTCTTATTGGTAGGGGTAATGATGGAGTGGGTTACGAAAGGGTAATCCCCACTCATAGATCAGGCTACACCGTTTAAGGGAGCCAATTCAACGCTAGTAAATCAATACAGTTTTTGTAAGTTAAATAATAGTAAAAATACTCATAATTATTAATATCTGAAAACAAAGTGCTTATCAAGACGGTACTTTATATAAAAACTCATAATAAGGCCAATTAACCCTCCTATATATCGCATTATAGTTGTGCCAAAATATATTTGAAATGAAAACTCAATACCCCAAAATATAAATGTAGTAAATATTCCCATAATAGAATAATTTAGAAATACTTTAGTACTATGCGCTAGATTTGTAACTTTAAATTTATAAATTAATTTTTTATCAAGCAAATACTTAATTGGCAGAATAAGACCCGTCCCAAATAAAATAGATGCTGTAATTGCATACTTACCTTGGTAGAAATGAGTAAAAAGTGCCTGAGCACATAAATTGGCGATGGTTGCTAGGGCTGCAATAGTGCTATAAAGAACGGCAATTTTAGAGGTCACCCCCAATTTTCTATTTCGCAAGTGAAAATAGTCCTAGTAAGGTGAGACCCAAAATCCAACTGCTTTTATCTTTAATTGCAAAGACAATCGGGTCATCGTGCATTTGGCCGCGGTGGGTAATGAGCCAGGCTCTAGAAATCCAGAACAGTAAAATAGGGCAGGCCAACCAAATGAATTGCGGAGTGTGATAGAGCTCGCTCGTGCGGCCATCCTGTATATAAAGTGCAAGAACCAATACGGCCAGATAGCCCGAACTAATACCCATTGTGGAAACAAGCTCTATATCTTGGTATTCATAACCCCTGCCACGTAAAGGCCCATCTAGATTGGCATGCCGTGCTGATTTGAGCTCGCTAAAGCGCTTAATAAAAGCGAGCGATAAAAAGATAAACATGGAAAACGTTAAAAGCCAAAAGGAGAGGGGCACTGATATTGCGGCAGCTCCAGCAATAATGCGAAGCGTGTATAAGCCAGCTAAAGTGAGCACATCAATGATGGCAGTTTGTTTGAGTCGTAAAGAGTACGCTAGAGTGAGAGTTAAGTAGACAGCAAGTACTGCGATAAAAGCGGGCGGAAGAAGTAGCCATGTGAGCCCAAAAGACATCACTAAAAGTAGTGGCCATAAGAGCCAGCCTGTTACTAAGCTCAGGTTGCCTGCTGCAAAAGGGCGATACCGTTTGCGATGATGGTGACGGTCATCAGCTACATCAACTAAATCATTTAGAGCATATACGCTTGAAGCAGTTAAGCTAAAAATACCAAACGCAATGAGGGCTTGTATGTCGCTTACTAAATTACCAAAATATTGCGCAGCTAACAAGGGTACAAAAATCAATATATTTTTTAACCACTGATGAGGGCGCAATGCTTTAACTAATACTCCAATGATTGAGGGGCGCTCGCTAGGAAAAGTTTGAGTTAGATTGCTAAATGCCCTCACACGATTGATAAATGCTGGGGAGGAGCTCACGACATAAGCGGCATTGGCCGCCCTCCACACAGGGAAATCAGCATCATCATTCCCAATGTAATCAAACCCCCGATCTCCATACTTGCTTACGAGCAGATCGCGTTTTTGATTTGCCTTAAGGTTAATTTCACCTTCAGTGGCTAACACTTCATCAAATAATCCCAGATGGTTTGCTACAGCCTCTGCTAAAAGCTTGTGGCTTGCCGTTGCCAAAATGATTTTTCTACCTTGGCGGCGTTGTTCTGACAGCCAAGCTACGAGATTAAGGTTGCAGGGAAGAGAGCTTGCATCAAAGGAGTAGTTTTTTGCTAACTCGGCTTTAAGGTGACTTTTGCCTTGAATAAACCATCCCAAGAGGGTGGCCAAGCGAAAGGGATGACGAGTAATAAATTGGTTGGCGGATTCAAAAAGCAGGTCCGTTTTAATCAGGGTTCCATCGAGGTCAACCACTAGAGGTAGGGTAGATTGAGGACTAATTCGATTGTTTGTCATCAAACAAGGCTGCCTTTAATAGGGTAGGGTGGATAGTTCTTAGATGCATATTGTATCGAAAGTGGGACTATCTCCATTGTCTGAAAGGCGGCTACATCATGCAGTTCTGAATTCTTGCTTTAGCTATGTGACGATGAAAATAGATTTAAGACTTCCTTTTGCCAAGGGCGTAAACCGCGTGATCTGTCAGTGCTTTGTGTTATTGAATTTGCCCACCCTTGAATTGGAATAACGAATCCTGTTTTCGGACGTATGGTAATTTCATTGGGAAGGGGTGGCTGCACTGTTAGTGGAATATCACATTTTTGTAGAATATTACCGGCTCTTCTTTGCTGGGCCAAATAATGTACGAGTGGAATATCCAAAAATGGTAGGCGAATTTCTAATGAATGAGCCATACCAGCCCAGTCAGAATCACGAAGGAGTTGATTTCGCATGTATTGGGTTGATTCCAAATACGAGACAATTCCAAATGAACTACCCAGCTCATTCAGCTGTTTGTCCGTTGGGTAATGCTTGGCAAGACGCTCTAGTCCAGTGTTGATAAATTCCGAATCTAGACCCTCAATGTCCTTAATTTCCCAAGGCATCCTCGTTGCACGTCGCAGTAGGTAAGAGCCTTCCCAAGTGGCACCATATTCTAAAAGTCCAGCGTATTTTTCAGATGTGAACTGGCGCAGTATTGGACTACTTATTTGCCTTAACGCCTTAGCTAAACTTGGAGCTTTAGCTAACATACTTCCCAGTTGGTGGATTTTAGGAACTTGATTAAAAGAAGGATAACCCCCAAAAAGTTCATCGCCACCCAAACCAGAAAGTGCAACCTTCAAACCCGCTTGGGCAGCTGCACCAGAAACTAAGTAGCTATTGAGACCATCTAAGGTTGGTTGATCCATTGATGCAATGTAATGATTAAGCTGGCTTTCAAAGTCATTTTGAGTAAGCCAAATAGTTTCATGTTTTGCACCATATTTTTTAGCAACGAATTCGGCTAGAACCGTTTCATCTGCACTAGTTCCTTGATACTCTTTAAATCCCAACGTAACTGAGTTTAATGGTGCACCACATTCAGCAGCTAAAGCAAGTAGTGTGCTCGAATCAATTCCCGCCGATAAAAAGATGCCGACAGGGACATCAGCAATCAGATGATGGCGAACGCTATCAAGGAGTGCGCTTCGTAAATCAGAATGGGTTGATGATGGAGTATTGGTACCACAGTAGACATCAAAAAGAGATTGAAAAGTGCCTGTAGCGCGCTTGCCACCACGGACAATTTTGAGCCACGTACCCGGTTCTAAACTCAGCAAATCTTTATAGAGTGTAAAGGGCTCTGGAACTGAGCCCCAAA
This sequence comes from Polynucleobacter sp. P1-05-14, assembly GCF_018881675.1. NCBI lineage: Bacteria > Pseudomonadati > Pseudomonadota > Betaproteobacteria > Burkholderiales > Burkholderiaceae > Polynucleobacter > Polynucleobacter sp. P1-05-14. The sequence goes on from NZ_JACVPV010000004.1 coordinate 21,847, forward strand.
TCCAGTAACCAACTACTCCAGCTGGCTCAGATTCTGTTTTGATTCCGCCGCCTGCCAATAATGATTTCACTTGAGAAGAAAAACGGATGGTATTGCCATCATCATGCCAATACAGAGGTTTAATTCCTAAAGGATCACGAGCTAAAAATAAAGACTGCTCAAAGGTGTCCCAAATTGCAAAGGCATACATACCTCGCAATAAGGAGCACATTTTCTCGCCCTGCTGAGCATACAGAGCTAGTAGGACTTCCGTATCTGAGTGGCCTCTAAAGTGAAATCCTTTGGAGACGAGTTCAGAGCGCAGCTCTTTAAAGTTGTAGATTTCTCCATTAAAGACAATCTGGTAGCGACCATCAACCGAGGTCATGGGCTGGGCACCATTTTCAGATAGGTCAATAATGGCTAAGCGACGATGAGCTAAACCAACGCGCTCATCTGGAGAAATCCACAAGCCTTTACCGTCAGGACCGCGATGTAGCATCTGGTCGCGCATGCGGACAAGCTCTGTCTCTAGGACAGGGGGCGCACCATTAGAATAGGCAAAGATGCCCGCAAGTCCACACATAAGTATTAAATTAACAAAAAAGCAAATTGCAACCCACTAAAACAGCTTAATTGGGGGGGGGGTAAATATAGCCGTTGATTATATAAGAATTGGTAGCGGCAGGTAGGGACACAATGGACGCAAGACCGAATCACTGGTGGTTAATCGTTTTTTGTAGAGTACAGCAAATTAGCTAGGTTTCTCAAGGGCGAGCATTAAGCTAATAGGCGCAGCTTTTTTTGAGCTTGATTGAAAATTCATCCCAAATACTCTGAATGCTAGTGCTCAATTGTTGGGTGCTGATGGTTCGGGAGTCAATTTGTTCATTTCACAATCAAATCCACTTATTTAGATCAATATTAGGCCATTCCATAGGTATAATGCGCCTAACTTCTAAACGAGATACCGTATTGCTGTGAGAAACATGGCATTACATTAGTAAAGCAATACTTTTAATAAATAACGCTAATCATGATTAAAAAATCCCTACAAAATGTATTACCACTTGCCTTTTTTGCTTTAAATAGTCTTGGGCCAATATTCATTACCCAAGCGAATGCTCAAGATGTCAATACTCCTGTAGCAGCTACTGCTGCACCTAATGCTGCAGCACCAGTAACCGCGCCATCCACTAAAGCAAAGTCTGTAGTGGTTGCTCGCGTCAATGGTGAAGAGATCACAGAAGAGCAACTCAATAGTGAAGCAGCTCCTAATTTGCAGGGAGTTACCGACCCACAGCAAATAGCGCAGATCAAAGCGGCCGTGCTCAATGACATGATCAACCAAGCAGTGGTACTCCAGGTGGCCAATAAAGCAGGTTTGGCTAACACACCTGAAGCCCAATTGCAAATTGATCAGTTACGTAAAAAAGCCTTGTTTGGTTATTACATTAACAACCAAATTGGCTCTATGCCTCAGGTTAAAGAGCAGGCAGTTGATGACTTTATTCGTAAGCATCCCGAACTCATTGATCAACATAAAACCTATCACTACCAACAAATTATTTTCCCTGCTGGTGAAAAAGACCACGTTGCTGCCATTCAGGGCATTGTGCAGCGTGATGGCAATATGGTCGATATCAAGTCTTATCTAAAAACCAATAAAATTGCATCTGTCTCTACTAATTTGTGGCGTGGCTCTGAACAAATCAGCCCAGCGACTTTAGCTGACTTGACCCCTATGAAGGCTGGCCAAATCAAGGTGATGCTCACCCCAGATCGTAAAAATATACAGGTCTTAAAACTCGTGGATGTGTACCCGGATCCCATCACATTGGAAGAAGCACGTATTCCGATTGTGCGAGGAGTTCAATTAGATGCCCGCGATAAGATGGTTAAAGATTTATTGAGTGGATTGCGTAGTAGGGCGGACATTGAGATATCTGATCCCAAGGTGGCCAAGGAAGTATCCCGCGTGATCGCTCAGTCAGCTACTGCTGCTCCAGCAACCTTACGTTCTAAAATCAGCACTGCGTGGTATTTCGCATTACTGGCTTTGATACCTGCCGCAGCCATCTTGTTCTACAAAACCAATAAGCCTGTACCAGTCGAAAAGAGTGTGCATGATTTAGCCAACTTCAGTGCTGAACCTTTGTTCAAGGTAACTTTGCATACTTTGCGCATTCCCTTCTTGCTGATACTTTCTATTTGGTTATTGGCACCCATGTTTGAGTTTTTCTCATCGCCCCCAGTTTGGGTGACATTGCAAACCTTGATCACTTTGGCTTTCTCAGGCTTAGCAGTCGGCATCGCTATCGATGTTGTATTGTGGAAGTTGCCAATCGTTAAAAAGATTCCCTATCGTGGCTGGATTGCATTAATTGCCTTGATCGTTGGACGTTTGGTACTCCCTTAAAAAATATCTGTAAAGAATCCAAGGGTACCAAATGATAGCTAAGGTTATTTGAGGGTATCCAAGAGAGGCCAAGAGAGTTCACAAAGAGTTAGACAATAGAGACACTGCAAGTGAAATTACGGAGTATTCGATTAGCAAGACATGTGCCATTGAGGTGCATGCCCTTTTGCTTCTTGGCAAGTGTATTGCTTGCAGCGCTTGTCTGCGTGGACCCAGTAGGTGCTCAAACTGCGACCCAAGTCCCTTCGCAAGCCTCAGCGCAATCTGCAATTTCTTCTCAAAGCAATCTAAACCCATCGTCCCAAGCAGTTTTGCAGACAGAAAAGGAAGCAAGTCCTCAGGGAGAAAACAAGCTTGGAGCGAATGAGGTTGTCGCTACAGTCAATCAACAAAAGATAACCCGTGCCCAAGTTGATGAGGCTGCAGCAAATAACCTTCAGGGTATTAGCGATCCAGACGCACGCATACGAATCAAAACCCAGGTGCTTACCAGTCTAATCAATCAAGTGCTAGTAGAGCAGGCTATCGCGCAGATTGATCCAAAAGCAAATCCTGATTGGCAGAATCGGGCGCAAAAGGTAATTCAATCGGCATTGAATTTAGAGTACATGAAATCCCGTATTGGGGAGTTGCCTGACCCCAATGAACAAGTAATTAGTCAAATTTATCGAGATAACCCAGATTTTTATGCCAAGCGCAAAATCTATCACTATCTCGTACTGACTATTCCTTTGGACGGGAAGGTGAGTCAAGCCGAAGTAGAGACTACTTTGAGTATTGGCAGTGCCGGCTTTGATGCTTTGAAAGATTTGCTTAAATCCCGCAAAGTCAATTTCGGTAGTACAAATAATTGGCTTAGTGGCGATGAAATCAATCCAGGTCTTCTGGGAATACTAAAAGAATTGCCTGAGAGTCGTACTCGCGTTCAACTCAGCTCCGATAAAAAGGGGTTGGCAGTTGTCAAAAGCATTGGGGTGTATTCAGATCCGGTAAGTTATGACGATGCTAAGCCCGTGATCATTCGTAAAATCAATGGGCAAAAACAGACCCAACTCGCCACAAATATTCTGGCAGATTTAAGAGCCAAAGCCAATATTGATATTTACGAACAAGCCTTGGCTGGTCAATATGATGTATTCCAGCGGATATCGAGCAAAGGGCAAGTCGCTACCCGTTTGGAAAGAATCCGAGTCATTTGGAGCTTTGCACTACCTATTTTGGCATTAGGAGCGCTGATTGCCTATTACCGGGCTTTGCCTGCTCGCAATCCAAATCATGTGCCTGTCAAAAAACGACTATCGCAACTATTTAGACCAAAGGTTGCTTACTCAGGCAAAAACATCAAAAAATCATTTTTGCAGATTGCTCGCGAAGAGATTGCTGCGATGTGGCGCACCCCTTTTATTCAATACCTCTTTATCGGTTTTTTGGCCTTGTGGTTTTGTAGGCCTCTGTATAGCCTATTTGATAAAACGCCTGAGTGGGTTACCCTGGAAAAGCTCATTAAACTATCTTCTATAGGCATCTTGGCGGGAATTGCCGTAATAATTGCTTGCTGGAAGTTGCCTGCGTTACATCGCCTATTTAGTAAGCGCTGGGCAGGGGTTGGCACATTGTTTGCAGTTCATTTAATTGTGCTGATTGCTTAAATTTCGATCTGATATTGGGAATAATGGAGAGGTTAGCCATAAGGCTAATAATTAGGCAATTTACATTTCTATTTGATTTGGTGCCAAATTATGCAGATATCAAAGCATCATGAGGGGTGACAATGAAATTGTATGTTCCAGTATGGCTTAGTAGAGGCCTGGGGATTGATGGCTCAGTCTTATGCTGAGAACTAGGTCGAGCACTAAAGAATTTGAAACATTAAAAGCAGGATTTAGTTACAAAAGCGGGTAAGGCTGTACTTTTTACACGGGCGGAAATAATGTGTAAAATAACAACAAATTTGTTATTGTCACCCGTAATATTTTTTATCAATTGTCTTACAGCTCGTGTTTTTGTATGATTGCAAGAGTTAATCCCTAAAAAATTAAAATGAAAAAATTACTATCATCCTTCGCATTAGCTTTATCTTTTTTGTTGACTTTAAGTTCAGCGTATGCGGTCACGCCAGTCCCTTACGACCCGGTCGTTTATAACGGACGCACATATTACATTCAAACTTACTATGGCACTTTTAACAGTCCGCCATCTGGTAGCGTTGTATTCAATATCATCGGTGGAACTGCAGCCCAAGACATCGCAGGTTTGGTGGGCAATGATTTCGGCACTACGAATTTTAATTTTACGCAAGCTAACACTGGAGCTGGCCCAAGCCAATATGGACCCATCTTTACCACTTTCCAAAGTGGCGGTTTTGCAGGTGGTTATGCTTACAACACAACAACGAAAACCACAGAGATGGCCATTGGAAATGTAGGTTCATCTTATACTTGGGCGTACTATACAAATAGCGCCCCTGCAGGGGGGTACTCTGTAGGTGCTCCTGAAATCGATGGCTCACTAGCCCCTAAGGTTGGATTCCTACTAGGCTGTTTGTTCTTGATGTTTGGTCGCAAAAAGCAAAATACAGAATCTTTACTGAGCGCTTGAATCATCTAGTGCTTTAATTCATTTAGCCCACTTCGGTGGGCTTTATTTTGTCTATCAGGTACGTAGTGAAGTAAATGAGATCAATTGACCGAGGGGCTGATCTTTTGGGTCTTTAACCTTCATTGCTTAGCGTTGATTTACAGATGCATTACCTATAATCAATGAATATTAAATAACCAATGATTGGAGACGAGCATGAATTTTAAAAAGATATTAGCAACCCTAGTGATCACCATAAGCACATGGTTTAGTGCAGGAGCTGCTCAAGCGCAGCTTACCAATTATGACTTTAGTGCGAGCATAAGTACGGGCGGAAGTATCACAGCTACATTTACCGCTGACTTATCTCAGGTATTTGGTCCAGCAGAAAATGCAATTAGCCCATTTGTGAGTGTTGCCAATTTCACAGTCAACGGCACACCAGCAGTTGCAACCTATCCATATTCCACTATAAATGGAGGGGCAAGCTACCCTTACTTCGGTGCAGTTGGATTAAATGGATTTTCTTTTGTAGGCTCAACCATGATCTATCAAAATTCAACCAGCCAATATGTTGGTTTAAATATGGTAAGTCCAGCTGGGCTGGGTAATTATTCCGGTTCGGGCGATTTTAATGTGTTCAATTCTTTGGCGGATGCTCAGGCCTTCTATTCTCTTGGTCAAACACCTCCAACCCCAATTGCTACTGGAACACTGTCTAATGTGGGTTGGAGCGCTAACGGCGCCCCTGAAATCGATGGCTCTCTCGCCCCTAAGGTCGGCTTTTTGCTGGGCTGTTTATTTTTAATGTTTGGACGTAAGAAAGCAAGTCCAGAACCCTTAATTAGCGCTTAAACTGACTACCGCTTTAGTTCATTTAGCCCACTTCAGTGGGCTTTCTTTTGGTTGCATGTCCTGGCTATTTAGAGGCTGACCCTGCTTATTAACAAGGACATTGGCGTCTTGCAATGTTTGATGAGATGAGGGCGGCTATAGGCGTAGGGCGATTGCTGGGTTATCGCTCAACGCTCATTCTCATTGCTATTTTTATAACAATAGGTTTAAATAAGCAAATAAGTGATTGTTTTTGAACAAGAAAATACTGCAGTAAGCATTTTTTATCATTAATAAAATCTAGGTACACCCTAGATAACCCAAGGTCAGACTGAGTTATGCAAGCAATTAAAGTTCTCGTAACAAACCAAAAGGGCGGGGTTGGGAAGAGCACTATTGCAGCCAATTTAGCTGCTTATTTGGCAATTCAGAACAATGTGCGTGTCAATCTGATCGATTTTGATCGGCAATCCTCTTCATCCAAATGGATTGCTCGGGCCCCAGATATTGGGCTCGAAGTACACCAGGCTAACTTGCCTTATGAAGATACAGGCTCCTTAGTACTCGCTGAGGCTAGGCGATGCCTAAATAAGTTTTCCGTTGCGTGTGACATCAGCATCTCCGATTTAACCTGGACGTATGCCATGTCACCAGAATTTATGTTGGAGTACGACATCATTCTGACACCAAGCGCAACTTCAAAATTTGAGATGGCCAGCTCTGAAATCTTCATCTTGGAATATATCCAAAAACACATCAACCAGATTAAGAGCCGTCGGCAACATATCCTGATGGTGCCTAGTAGAGTAGATCGAAAGTTTCAGGCAGAGCAAACCTTTTTGAACTTACAAAACGTAGAGCAGTGCTCAGTAGCACCCCCAATATTTTGGATTCCGGCGATTGATGATTTTGTTTATGAAGACTTTCTGTGTGTATCGACCAATACCGAGGTTGCAAAAAATTTCTCCACATTTGGCGGCTATGTGGCCAAACTCATTGCAGACAAGATCTTGACTAAAAAAGCCCTGCACGAAAGCGAGCATGCCATCAAGCGGGCTGCAAACATCAGTATTTTGGACAAATACAGGGCTGAGCAACAGCGGGAAAAGCAGGCAAAAAGGGCTGATATTCGTTCCTGGATACCCGATTTTTTAGTCAAGAAGTAGGGCGGCCTGAGTTTAATCCTCACGATTGTTCTGCCTTTGTTATTCAATCAGGCCAATAAATATGAGCTTTTAAGCCCATTTTTGCTAAAAAGAGAGTTTGTAAAGTGTTTCAACCCTCTTTTATCTCACTAAAACAACAAAATTTGTACCAATAATGTTGAAATCAGCAGAAATCTAAGGTATATTTAGACCATAAATATAGCTTTTCAGTAGGATCTTTGTAGGTTTAGTCGGTTAAAGAACGAAAGAATAAATAATGATTTTCAAAAAACTCATTTCAACACTAGCATTTGCAATTACTGCATGTGTTTGTTCTGTATCTGCATACGCGATACCAACAACTACCTATTATGATTTTTCTGCTACAGGTACGGTGAGCAACAACACTCTTACGCCCCCAGGCTCTAACTATGATTTTTCTTTCCTCTTATCTACAGCTGATGGACAGAATTTAAATTTTGTGAGCGGTACTGTTGGCGGTGTCGCTGTTACACCTACAACTTCTAATAATATTGGTACCTTGAGCGGCTCTTCGTTAAATACAATTGCGTTATCTTTTTATAGCGGACTAACTAGCCCTGTCAGTGGTCTTTTAGTAACTAAATCCGCACCTATTCCCATCACAACTAGCGTTACGGTTCAAGAATATTTTACAAATACTGGTGGTGCAAGCCGTTCGCAAGATACCAATTCTTACCTATTCCAAGTAGCAGGCGCCCCAGAAATCGACGGCTCACTCGCACCTAAAGTTGGATTCTTATTGGGTTGCTTATTCTTAATGTTTGGTAGAAAGAAGTCTGCACCTAGCGAATTAGCTACAGCTTAACTACTTTCTTCTTCAAACCTAGGCCCGCCAGTGTTGCACATGGCGGGCTTTGTTTTTTCTGAAGCCCAATCCTCTAGTTTTGCTGTAGTTTCATTGCGTTGTAGTTTCTTAGTGTTGTAGTTTCGTGGTGCTCTAGTTTCATTGCGCTGTAGCTCATTACCATCTCTCCATCAATTCACCAAGACCTGCAAAGCATCTTGTCCTGCCGATGCAGAGTTTTGAGGCTCTATTGTGGTGCCTCTTAAAGATATGGCATGCAATCTCAATGCTATAAAGGTTTAATGAAAATTCCCAAGCGTCATTCACACGATGGTGCATTGGTCTGCCCATTCTGCAGCGCCTCCATTCGGCTAGAGGATCAGCGTATCCCACGCATGTGCCATCACTGCCATCGCAATTTATATCGCCCTGGTGATCGCTTCTTGGTATATCTGAGGCAATCCTATTGGATGCGCTTTGTACTGGGCTTAATTGCTAGTATTTGGATTGTGCAGATTGGAATCTGGGCCTGGAGTTCAAAGGCCTTTGACATCTTTTTGCTGCTTCTCTTGGGTATTGGTGTTTTTGTTTATTACCTACTTAAAAAGCAATGAGCCATTGGATCAAATGGCTTCATTAACCTAGATTGCTGATTTATTGCGGCATATCTGTACCTCAGCAACTAGGGCGACCTTTGATTTGATGCCAACACTTTTTGTTTAGCAAACTCCCATTAAGTATTTATAAGGTCTAAAAAAGACCTGTTCATGGGGTTAAAATGAGATAAGTAGCACCAAAAATCATAATGAATTTATTTTGTGAAGTGTTTTCCGCTGATTGCTGACTATGCCAGTGATGGCGCTATTGATTTGAGATTTGGGTAGTTTTTAAGAAACTGATTTCAACTAAATTTGTATGAAACTGAAGGATGCATACGGGATGTCTAGTATTCAAAGTTTGAGAGACTGTACAGAAATCTGTAGAGCCTTAATAGGATTCAGGGGCGCAAATTGTCAGCGCGGGATTTGCTATTTTCTGCGTCAAGTCAGCCTGAGCATCAATCTAAGCTTGTTTGTATTACTCTTCGGTGTCAACGTGCCTCACGCCTTTGCGCAAGTGGAGTATTTCACCTTTACAACCCAAACAGGTACTGGTGCGGGCGATAGTTTTACGGGATATTTTTCCGGCAGTAATGGTTTACTCAGTACTTTTATCAGCGGCACTTACTATGGTGCAACCTATATCCCCTCAGACAATGTTCCCGTGTCGAAAGATCCAGGCCCAACAGGTATTGTAAGTAACGCAGTAGGCACTTATTCTAAGGGCGGACAAAAATACTTTGGTGCATACTCAGGTTCCAACATGACAGTGTTGAGTATGAATTTTGATGTGGGCGGTTCAAGCTATTATCACTACGCATTCGCTTACCCAACCTACTTTACCGATCCAAATAATCCAGTGCTATTCTTTACTGGACGCATTGATGGAGGAAGTACCAATATAGTCGGCACACCGGGCTATAGCTTTAGCTCTGGAGCCCCCGAAATCGACGGATCACTTGCTCCTAAAGTCGCCTTCTTATTGGTCTGTTTATTTTTGCTCTTTGGCAAAAGGCGACATACCTCAGAAAGCGGATCCTTGCGCACGGAAACGTTCCATCATCCGTAGTAAAACGTATTGCTTGAAACTCATCACCCACCATCCATCCATCAATCATTCATCATCATCATCATTCACCATTAGCTAATCACTAGTGACTGGTGATGAATGATTGCTAGCTCGTGACGCTTCATACGCCTCAGTAACATGAGGCGAAATAGGCTTATTCAGTCTGCAAGTGGACGCAACTGGGCACAAGTGGGCACAACGCTTCTAAAGTGTATAGTGAACTGTAGTAAGCAAGGTTATCCAAGAACGCATAAAACTTTGCGTAAAAGAAATTAGGAAAGAATGCAGATTGCCTTAAGAATGCTATTCGTGAAACTTTTTAGAACACTACACACAATACCTGCGCAATTGTTCGGGCTACGACAAGCCTGTATTTCTTATAGTTTTTTTCTTCATCTCTTGCTGGCAACTGGGTGCTTTACCAGTACGCTGACGCACGCAGTCAACGCTGGCAATAGCAATGCTAGCGTGAATCAAAGTGCTCATTTAGGCGCTAACTCCGGACCTGACCAGGGTAGTGGGGCGAAGTCTGCAATGTCCGCATTAGCAGCACCCTCTAAAGCTTCATCAAACGCATCGCAAATACCAGCATCTACGAAGGCTGCAAATACTGTAGTGACTGGAGTTAATGGCGTAAATGGGGTCAATACTTCAGAAGAAGTGGTGGCGATCGTCAATGGCATTGTGATTAGCAAAAGTGATATTGATGATATTACGGCGCGCAACTTGCAAGGCGTTACTGACCCGCGTGTAATCCGGCAAGTACGCATACAGGCATTAAACGATTTGATAAACGAATATCTGGCGCAAGCAGCATTTGAGCAAACTTCCATCTCAAAAGATGCGCGTGCTGCAAAACAGTTAGAGCGATTAAAGCGCCAAGTAGTATTTAATTACTACTTGAGTAGTCAACTCAGCGATTTACCAAAACCGGATCTTCGTAAGATTGAGGCCTATCTCAATAAACATCCTGAGCTTAGCTCCGGGCGACAAAAGTATCACTTTGTGCAGCTCATGATAGAAGCTCATTCAACAATGACTTTGCCGCAAGTACAACAGGTGATTACTCAAGATCCTAGTTTAGGGACCTTGATTAACAGTCTGCAATCTCAAAAACTCTCGTTTGCACGTAATGATGTTTGGCGCTCAAGCGATGAACTGACTCCAGAAATGCTTAAGCAATTAAATGCCTTAAAGCCTGGTACTGTCAACACCCAATTGGTTACCAATCAAACCAGCATCGAAGTGCTCAAGTTATTGGCTGTATTGCCCGATCCAATCACTATGGCCGAAGCCAGCACCAAAATTCAGGGATACGCGCAAGATGAGTTACGTAATCGTTTGGCGCGTGATCTGATCAATAAGCTGCGCGCTAAAGCGAATATTCAGATTGTGGATCAGTCTCTGACCCCATCTGAAGCAAATGACAATTTGGCAAATGCAGGGGTAGGTGGCGCAAATGCAAGTCACGCGCAGGAGGTATCGGTTGCGTTTGAATCTGGCTCAAGTAGTGTTTTTGCATACGTTTTGACAATTTGGTATTTTGCATTAGTGCTGATGGCACCAGTGGCGCTGATTGTGTTTTATCGCCAACGTATGGTCATCCAGAAGCCCAGCAATATGTCCTTAGATGAATTAATGGACCCAGAGTATGCGAGCTATGTGCGCCATACCATCTTGATCAGAAGATTGATTGTAATTCCCTTCTTACTATTGATCACGTATGTCATGTGTTTACCCTTGTTAGATTTCTTTAGAAATCCCCCCGCAGGGATTGGCATTCGGATAATTGCTATGTTGGCGATCGCAGGTATCCTCAGCGGGGCGGCAGTGATCTTCGCAGGCTATCGTTTTACGCCAATCAAGCAACGCCTCAAAAGTGGCTGGTTAGGCCTGATCGCTATTCTGGTGATACAAGGCTTATTGTTTTGGTTTGATGTGCACGCCTAGTAGTCTCTTGCACGATGCATCGGGGCTGTTATTACTCTTTAATAATGCCCTGTAGCCATTCTTTATACATTTTGTTTTGTAGCTAACTTTTATATTGCTACCGTAGATGCTAAAGAAAATTGATAAAATTTGCACTCCAAGTCAAAAAAACCGAGTAAAAGTTTGCATCTTGTGTTTGCCTTATCGGGCAATTTGACTATGGAAAACTTTTTTCATGTCATTCACGTGTTCCAGGAAAATGTAGGCATTCATTTTGAGCTCAATGCCCTTGTTAAAAGGCCATCTCGCACAAAAGTAAGGGCTGCCGTCTAACAACAGGAGTCCCTAGATGGACTGGTCAGCCACTTTTTTATCCCCAGAAATAGCATTACTTTTGTAAATATTGAGTTTTCTAGCGATTTTTCAATTTCAGGAAAGCAAAATAAGCTTTTAGATCATAGTAAAAAGCCATGCAAATCGATAGACTAAAGATGCATCTTAATGTTAAGATGAATCTTTAGTCTATGAAAAAAATGAAAATAAAAAATGAAGAAAGCGCTTGGCTCTGACTTTGCTTGGCAAGACTGGCGTGTCAATGTTAAGTCAGGAATTTTTACGGTTCGTGATTTGCGTTCAATCTTGCTCAGTTATGCATACGCACTCAAGCTTGAGCCAGAAAAACGCTATCTCTGTATTTTGACTGAAAGCAAATTGACCTCAGCGCGCCTGGAATCTGAGTTACAGGAATTCAAACAAGTCGTCTCGAGCCCAATTGCTGAAAAAATATTTCTTGCTTTACATGATCAGGGCAAAGGTTTTATTTCATTCCCAGAGTTTGGATGTGATATTCCCCAAAAAGACTTAAAGCAATTTATTCAGGAGCAAACAGCTTTAAGCAGAAAACGTTTACCAGGCACCAATCGAAGTACGGTGTTGAATTTGCTCATTCTTCAGTGGCTTCATCAAGGGGAGCCTCAAACAACGGAGTCATTGTGTCAAGCAAGTGGGGCAAGTTACCCAACCGTATTCAATACTATCAAACGACTTGAGGCAGAGGGTTTAATGATCAGAGAGTCTGATCGTCGTGTGAGCTTAAAACGATTTCCTGAGAATTTGTGGAAGCGTTGGACTATTGACGGTGGAGAGCGAGGATCTATTCGATTCAGAGATATGTCTGGACAGCCCCGCACTACAGAAGATTTGGTAGAACGCTTCAAAAAACTCGCATTAGAAAATGTGGCTATCGGTGGCGTCATTGGCGCAAACTACTATTATCCAAAGCTTGATATCACTGGTAGCCCATACTTAGATTTGGTAGTTCATGGGAGTGCAAACAGCAGTCTAGAATTTATTCAAAAAATAGATCCTGCGCTTCATCAAGTGAATAGCTTGATCGAGCCAGCCGATGTCGTGGTACATTTTTTATCTCGCACCAAGCCTTTTTTCAGCAGAGATCCTGAAGGACTTTTACTGGCCGACCCCATTGAGTGTATGGCTAACTTATATGATGGTGGCTTAGATTATCAAGCCAATGATATGCTGACAGCTTTAATTGCAAATCATGATCAGAGGTAAATCTTGGCCTTAGTCAATCTACAACCTAACGATATTCTGAAGCAGGTTGCCGACGCACTGCCAGAAGGTTCCAGAGAAAATATCATTGTGATTGGTAGTCTGGCTGCGGGACATTATTTTTCACAGATATTGCATCATGGCGGGATTAGAACCAAGGATGTGGATTGCATGCTATGGCCAAATGCTAGTGTCAAGGTATTGGCTAGCAAAGTTGCAGAAGAATTGATAGAGCACGGGTGGCAATTAAAACTGACTGGCGCACATCCGCAATCTTATGATGAAGATACCAAAATTGAAAATTTGCCACTCGTCAGACTGCATCCAACTGGGGAGGATAAATGGTTTCTGGAGTTGCTCAATTCACCTAATGCAGAGTTAATGCAGGGAAGTATGCGTAGTATGGAAAAAGTGAAAACGAAGCATGGATATTTTGCTTTGTGTGGATTTAAGTATTTAAGCTTGGTTGAAATAGATCCTATTAAAACAAGACATGCATTATCTGTAGCTAGGCCGCAGATGATGGCTCTAGCTAATCTATTACATCATCCAAGCATTGGGACTGAGAAAATTGGAGATACCAATATTAAGCGTTCCAACAAAGACTTAGGCAGAGTATTGGCGCTAGCATATCTTATGAATGAAAATAAAGAAGACCTTCGTTTATGGCCTAAGGAATGGTTAGCTGCATTGCAGATCAAATTTCCCGAGCAAGCAAATGAACTCGCGTTGCGAGCTGGTACTGGCCTAAGAGAATTGTTAGCAAGAGAGAATGATTTTGATCAAGCCGTGAAAACCTGTAACGAAGGCTTGCTTGCAAATTATCGTGTGACTGCTGAGCAATTGCGATTCACCGCAATGCGGTTTATGGCAGATGTAGTAGATCCAATTGAAGTGATGGTTCAATAGATGAAAAAATCTAGTAATGTAGTAATCATCTCAAAGAGGTGAAGGGTCTCCAGATACCCATGTGATCAATGGTTGCTTTAAATGATATTGCTGTCATCATCTTAATTAAGATTGATTTAATTACCTCATTCATTCAACTTCAGTTTGGCGTCTAAAGTTAAGTTTTAGCCTTAGCCAGAATTCTTAACCCAGTCTACATGATGGCATTTGGCTGAAGAACTTTTAACTTTTAAACAAACCCAGTGGTTTAATTACTCTCGTGTCTTTTGCTCCATTGCTAGCAGTGTTGCTGCTCCAACCTGGAAGCGATGCTGGCTCATTGAGTTGGCTAACGCGCAATGCGTCAGAGAGAACTTGGCGATAGTCGGTGGTAACGGCTAAATCTAAGCCTTGATCCATTTGCTTGGTCGCTAAGCCTGGCCAGGTGCCGAGCACTTGTCCACCCTGAATTTGATCGCCCATTGCAAACCAGCAGGCACCATGACCATGATCAGTGCCATTACTTTTATTGGAGCGCACTCTGCGTCCAAACTCAGTCATCACAATCACCGTAACACTTTGATTGCTCGCTTGCATGTCTTCATAAAATGCGGACATCCCTTTAGAGAGTTGTCTAACTTGATTACTAAAGTGACCACTTTGATTCTCGTGTGTATCCCAACCACCAAAATCAATATTGGCTACTTGCAAGCCCACTTGCATTTTGGCTAAACGTGCAATCGAAGAAAAGGAGCGCGCCAGTTCGCCGGCGCCATCATAGTTAGCAGTGCCGCTGGGTTGATAAGGCAACACTTTGCCGGTGGTATCACGCACAATCGACTGGTTAATACTGTCTTGCATATTTAAGGCATCGAGCATAGCGGTATTCATGACGCTGGAGTCGGCTGCCGCGTTAGACATAGCTCGTAAAAACTCCTGAGTTGGCTTGCCCCAAGGAACATTGAGGCCTGCATTGAGATCGGGCGCAATTAACGAATTATTAATCCCTTCTAAAGCCAGGGGCGTAATCGTACTTGGCGCATACGCTGGAATGAAGCCCGCATTCGATCCAGGGCGACTGTGATGATTGGCCACAGAGCGCGACATCCAACCTGGAATTTGCAGAGCATTGCGATCTTGTTTGATTGAACTCGCACCCCGCTCAATCATGCTTTGCGCTTCTTCATGCGAGCGCGTAGCATCGGTAATGCCCACCGCATGAATGACTGCCAAGTGTTTAGCTTGATACAGCTCCGCTAAACCAGTGGCTTCGGGATGGAGATAAAAACTGGTTGCCCCTAGGTTAGGCGAGGTCGATTGATTTAATAAAAATCCCGCGCGTCCTCCTGCATCAGCGACGCGTAAATCCGCTGGCCTGGCCTCAATAAAATCAAGGTCATTTGCAGGGCTAACTAAATTTAGACCATCGGCGCCACCGCGCAAAAAGACTGTGACTAATAAAGGAGACTTTGAAGAGGATCTTGAACTGGTGCTTAAGGTGCTCTGTGAGGACGAGCTTGCGCTTTGTGCCCCTTGCCCCCAGACCAGCTGACTGACGCCCGATAAGGGCAGTAAGCAACCGGCAGCACTCGCAGCTTTGATAAATTCACGACGAGAGAGAATCAGTTTTGTGTTCATCGTAGCTGAAACTCGGGTGTCATCGCAGACCATGCGAGCATGCGTTTGGCTAATGCTGCATTAGTGAGTGGCGCATCGGGTTTTTGCCCAGCAGCCCCAGCAGCTTTAGTCAGTTGCTCGCTGAGCAGCGCAGTTGTTGATGAATCTGGAGATTTCAGAATCTGGTTTGCACATTGATTAGCAAATACTTTTGTAGTTCTGGTTTCTTTAGCTTGATCATGCAAAGCAAACGCATCAATGTTGCCGCAGCCCCACCAATTATCCGTGAGGCCAGCGAGCAGATTCCAGCGTTGCCACAAAGCGTTTGCGCCTAACCAACGTGCATTGACATCGGGCAAACCGGCAGGCGTGTTCCAGCCAAATAGCGGTTGACCACACGCGCTCAGATGATTGATGGCCCCCATGGTTGGCTTGAAGGGGTAGGGATTGGGGTTGGGGTTATTAAGGCTATTAGCGTTGCCGCTATGTTGTTGCAAGGCACGCACATAACTAGCCATGAGTTCTGTTGGGCGTTTCACTTTGGTGCTGTGAGTAGTGGCAAATTCTTTACTAAGCGCAATATGTTCTACCACTTTAGCAATTTGCCTAGGGTGTTCTTGATTGGCCATCCATACTTGAGCGGCGCTTTTGACCAGGCTCTCAGGAGGATTATCACAGAGCAGGCGAGTGCACAATTTGTGTGAGAGATAAAAAGCAGTAGCGGGATGGTAAGCGGTTAAATCTAAAGCGCGCAGACCATCTTTCATGGGGCCTTGATAAGGATCAATTTCGCTAGCCAAAATTCGTTTTTGATATTGATCGTGCCAAGCATCGACATACACAAACTCACCGGTGCGAGGTAGATTTTTGCCATTGCCAATGCCGGTACCATCAGCAATGGACCAACCAGTAAAGGCTCTTGCTGCCTCATAGACATCTTGATCAATATAGCCAGCAGGCTTGCCGGTCAGAGCCCCAGGGACTTTGCGCCATTGGTTATACAAAGTATTCAGATAAGCAGGACTACCCATGGTGTGCAATTCGAAGAGTTCACGGGCGTAGTTTTCATTCGGAGCACCTGCGCGCGAGGAGCGATTATTCAAATAATTGAGCATCGCTGCGCTTTTGGCAACCGCTTCTAACATCTGCCGAAAGTTACCAAAGACATTAGCCCGAATCACCTCGCGATCGTAGACCGGAAAGGTTAGCAAAGTAGGGCCACCAACGCCAATATTGACATTAAAGTGCTGATGCCAAAACGCCGTCATGACTTCACGTAACTGCCATTGGCTATAGACCGACCGGATTAAGGTGGCGCACATCACTTCCCGAGCGGGGCGCCATTGCTCTTCTCCGCTTACCTGTTTGCCAGGCGGGGTGATATTCATGAGTTGTTCTGAGGAGGCATCAAGCCAGGTGAAGGGGCGGATTTCATCGACGGCAGGCCATAGACCGTCTTTATGTTCACCATATTTAATGGGCAGAGTAAAGCTAGAGAGCTGCTCATGACAACGAGTATCGAGCGCTTCAACCGGATTGAGTTGTTCTGTGAGCCACGCTTCATAACCTTGGGTCTCTAGCTGGCGCAGGCTAAAAACGTCAGGCCCGAAAGCCAGCCGGTTTAAGGCAACACTAGGAGAGATCGATTTAGCCAAAGCCCGACTAGACGCCAGTCCACCAGTTGATGCCGAAGCTTTGGGGTTGAGCTTGGCATCCGCCTTGGTTTGTTTAGTCGTGGGTTTTCGCTGCCTAAGCTTGGCGCTCTTTTGCAGGGGCTGTGATTGTGTCAATGAAGTAGTCATCCAGAGTGAGATTAAACCAATTTAGAAACGAACCGACCCAAGCGCTTTCATTTATTCAGAAAAGACTCTTGAATGTGGTAAAAATGATTAACACGCTTGCAAAATAGTCTAGTAAAGTTATTTTCAAGCTGTGTATTTAAACATTTATGAAAAGCAATTATCAAAGGCAAATATGGACAAATCATCATTTGACTCTAGCAATCCCTTAGATCGTTTTAATTGGTTTGATGGTCAGCGGATTGGATTTATTGTTGCTTTTTTATGCGGTGCATTTGGCACGGTGACTTTGAAAGAGCTAGGCATTCCCGCTTTTTATTCCATCTTGCTCTTCTTGGTAGTGGTGCTGAGTTATATCACTTATTGCTCGCATTCTAAAACTGATATTCGTCCAGAAATTTTGGGCGATAACATTTACTACTTAGGTTTTTTGCTTACCCTCGTGAGTTTGGCTTACACCTTATATAAATTTTCCTCTGCCAGTAATGAGATCGACGAAATTATTCAGAATTTTGGAATTGCGCTCTCATCTACATTAATTGGCGTAATCGGGCGGGTGTACTTTAATCAAACCCATGAAGAAGATGCAGAAGAGGCGCCGAGCATGGTTGATCAAGCTACTCAAGATGAGCTTGCCTTGCGTGAAGTCATGCTCAATCAAGCAAAAGCGCTCGCTAGCGAAAGCGCGCAACTAAGCGCCTCATTAACGCAATCGGCTACCCAACTTCATAGCCAAGTAGTTACCACTGCACAAGCCCTTGAGCAACTGGTCTACAGCGTGCGCACCAGCAGTCAAAGTCTCGTGCAATCGCTTGAAGAAACGCAAACTGCGTATCAGCAGTTTCATGAAAAAAACAGTCAACTTGATCAAGAAACCCGCGCTTCAGTACAGGCGATTTCCACTCTTAAAAATACTTTGAGAGCATTCACAACATCTCAGTCCGCGGATGAAGCTTTGCATAGAGAGAGTGATCGTGTCGTCAAGTGATCACAAGGGCTCAGCTAGTAACTCAACCAGCCGCGCTGAAGGCGCTGCTCGAGAAGGCCGTCGCCGTGGGGTTGTTTTAGGGCTGACGATCGCAGAAATTATTCTGTTGATCTTGTTTGCTGTGGTCTTAGCGATGTCTGGTGTATTGCTCAAGCGTTCAGCCATGATTAAGGCACAGGTCGCCGCACCTCAGAAAGAGGAGACACCAAAAGTGGTGGTAGACCCTAAGATTTTACAAATAGGCTTGGACTTTAAAAGGATATTTGGGGATAAAACGGTTGAGCAAGTAGCCGCAGAATTAGCTTTATTACAAAGTGAACTTAATAAACTCAAAGCAGAAATGGCAAAGATGGGCAATGTGGAAGTGCCGCCTCCTTGTTACGCGAAAAACAATAATGGTCAAACCCCTTATATCTTTGATATTCGAATTAAGAATGATGGCTTAGTCTTGTTTGATACTGCGCCCGAGAAACTACGTGCGCAATTACGAACCGACATGCCGATTCAGCCACCTTTAGAGCGCCCACTTTCTGTGTCTGAATTTAAATCAGCCACAAATGGATACATTAACTATGGCAGACGTAATCAATGTAAATTTTATGTCAAGGTATATGACGATACTGGCAGCAAAGATAGGGTAAAAAATCAACTCAAGGTGATCGAATCGAATTTTGTCTGGACTTTCATTTTGACGATTAAGCCGGGAGCGCAAAATCCGGATGATTTGAATGTTTTCCAGACTACCCCAATTAAATAATAATAGGCTGCAATAACAACAAGCCGTAACAGCAACAGACTGTTCTGAGTCCTTACCCTAGTCAAAGGATTTGTATCAATTCCAAATCCTTTGACTTTGTCGTTTATGGAACTAGCAATCCTCAAATTGCCCTTGGTATAGCAGTCTAGAAAAGGTGCTCAAAGGCCATAAAGTGTTCTGTGAGGGCATTATTTTGGAGAATTGCGGCTCAAATAGGGCAACTTAAGAAACGAATCTAAGACATTGCCTGAATGGGAAAGCAATTTGTGGATGTTAGGCTCGCTAAAGTGCTAATATTTAGGGCGTTTTTTGCGATTTTGAATATATTTTGGTAAATTACAATCCATGACTATTTTAATAACAAACCCCTTCAAAAAATCCCCCTTTGCCTCCTTAGCTTTCGTGCTCATAGCTGGCATGGCTGGTCAAAGCCAAATTGCCCAGGCACAGTCGGGATTGCCCAATTGCTCCGCTTATGGAGTGAAAGATAATTGTATTGGGCAGTTGCGTTACCCAAACGGTCAGCGCTATGTGGGCGGATTTGTGAATGGACTGCGTAGCGGTCAAGGAAGTATTAATTATCCCAATGGCGATCGCTATACCGGTGAGTTTAAGAATGATGAGCCGGATGGTTATGGCGTCTATGTCTATGCCGATGGTAGCCGCTATGAAGGTGGATACCGTGATGGTCGTTTAGATGGCCAGGGAACCTATACTGCCGCTAATGGTGAAAAGTTTATTGGTCAATACCGTGATGATGCACGCAATGGCCCTGGAACCTTGTATCGCCGTAATGGCAGCATTGCCAAGTCTGGTATTTGGGAAAACAATCAACTCGTTGTTGCTCAAGCAGAGCCGACCAGGCAAGTAGCTGGTGCTGCATTGGCGGGTGCTGCTGTGGGTACAGTCGCTGTCAGTGGCGCAACTGCTCAGGAAGTGGAGAGCTTAAGACGTGAATTAATTGACACCAAACTCAAGCAGCAAGCCCTAGAAGCATTGCAAGCCAGAGAGCGTCAACAAATCAATGAAGAGTTTGCCAACCTGAAAAAAGAAATTAATGAGGGTAATCGCAAGCAAAGAGAGCTCGAGGCACAGTTAGCCAGCGAGCGTAAATCTATTGCCGTCGCTGAAAAGCCGGTTGCCGTTGCTGAAAAGCCTGTGGCCCCTAAGGCAGCTCCTAAGGCGCCAATAGCGACAACAACTACACCAGCGACAGTTGCGCCTAAGGTAGCCCCCAAAGCCGTGGCGCCCGCTTATGTTGAGCCAACCCCTTACTACATCGTTACTGAAACACCTATTCCTCCAGGTACAGCGGTCACTTCTTCAGTGCCAGTACCACCACCAGCTCCTGTCCCAGTAGCGCCTCCACCGGCTGCCGTAGTCCCGCCTGCGGCAGCTGTAGCGGGTGTTGCAGCAACTGCGGCAGCAACTGCGGCAGCAACTACGGCAGTAGTGGCAGCTTCAACAGCCAATAAAGTCGAGACATTACCTCCTCCAAATATCAAGGGAATGGCTTCCTGCCCCCCTACAGGCGTGAAGACTAATTGTTTTGCTGATGTGATGTATGCCGATGGTGGTAAATATCAAGGTATGTTCATGAATGACAAGCGTCAGGGTGATGGAACATATCTATTCCCGAATGGTGACCAATATACCGGCGAGTGGCAAGATGGCCAACGTGATGGCAAAGGCAAATTAGTCTTAGCTACTGGCGAGGTTTACACCGGCAACTTTAAGAATGGCAAATTTAATGGTGAAGGCAACTTAAAGCTGACGAATGGCGAGAGCTACACCGGAATGTTTGCCGATGGCGCATTTGATGGTCAAGGAAGCTTTAAGTTTGCAGATGGCGGTACTTATAACGGCAACTTCAAAGGCGGTAAGTTTGATGGCCAGGGTGCTTACTCAAACCCATCCGGAGAGAAGTACACCGGTAGCTTTGTAGCGGGCAGCCGCAGCGGTAATGGCACATTGATTTACCCAACTGGTGAGAAGTATGTAGGTGAGTTTAAGGACCACGTACGCAATGGTAAGGGCAAGCTTTATTTGGCTGATGGAACCTTAGCAGAGACCGGTATTTGGGATAAGGATGCCTTTGTATTGGCTACCCCGAACTAATTCGGCTGCTGAAGATCATAAAAAAACCCGCTAGATGCGGGTTTTTTTATGTCACCAACTTGTTTAAATCAAGCTGGCATACAACATCTTGGTGATGCCTTATTTATTCACGGTCACTGTGTTGTAGCTAGAGTTGTAGTTATTCACAACGACACCAGCAGTACCACCATCCACAGCAATACCGGAACCGGGTGCTGGTGGGGTGGCAGGACGTTCTGAGGCTTGTGTACCACCGAAAGTGCCGTTGATTTGGTTAGTGGAAGGCGCAGGGCGTTGCTGAGCGGATTGGGCAAAAACAGAAGAGGCTAGAGCAAAAGAGCCTGTAATACCGGCAATCGCAAGCACTTTCATCAATGTTTTGGGTGAAGTCTTGACGGATGAACGCATGATGCAACCTTTCAGAGGAATAACGCTTATAAGTATGTAATTAAATTTATCAATGCAGCAATCATTAACCGACAGATTATCCTCAAAGGAAGGTCATCTATCAACAATCTCGTGAAGTATAGCAATATTTTATGTTGCTAGCCTGACACATTGATTCAAAAACAACAGCATGGGTTTTAGACACGACCGCAGAAGTAGCCGCCGCCAGGTATTGTTTTGCCGTTTTGATCTATGGCATTTGGGTTATAGCCCAGCGCGGTAACGTCTTTACCCAAAATCGAGCAAACCACATTGCCACGAGCCTGAAGGTGAGGTGGTACACGGCCAAACGCAGCGGGACGGTCCCATTCCAGTTGATTTTGGTTGCCAGCGCGATAAAGGCGAGGAGGGTTTTGGAGGTCCGGCTGATCGGAGATCGCACTCTTGTCGTAATACATATTGCCGCAAGCGCTAAGTCCGAAAACAAGACTTAAGCTTAAGATTAAACCGACAAGCGGTAAATGACGCAATTTGGAGTGTTTAATAGTGGAGTTCATATTTTGGGGATAAATTGATTAAATATAGCTAAATTTTGCACATATCGATAATACATAATATACTGTGCCTATACCAAATATAGATTGATTATTTTTTGAAAAACCCTCTCACAACACTCTCTAGACAAGCTGCTCAGACACAACCAATCAATACTTTGGTGGTGCGCCCAGCTTTATTCAGGGTTTGCGGGGCTACTGTTTCTACTGTCTCCAGACCTCGAGCGGTATTGGTTGGGGTATTTAATCTCTCCTTTGCTTTTTTTACCCTCTTTGGGTCCTCTGCTCATGCTCAGTTTTTAGGGGGTGCGCCGGCATTTAATTCTGGCGCGGTAGCTGGAGGCGCTGGTTCAAGTTCTGGTGGAGTCTTAAGTGCTGGCGCTGGTGCTGGCAGTAGCGCCGGTGTCGGAACAGCGGTTACAACTGCTGGTGCAGGCGTTGGCGCAGGCGCTGGGGTTGCACCAGTTGCGGCGGTGGGGTCAGGTTCTGGTGTTTTTGCTGGTGTTGGTGCTCCTTTTGGTAGTAGTGTGGGTGTTGGTGCAGGTTCTGCGGGTTCAGGATTGGGCGCTACTTCCACAACAGCAGCAACAACTGCAGTCACTGCTGCGGGAGGCGCAGCTGGCGTAGGGACGACTGCTGCAGCAATTAGTACCGTGGGTATACCAGCAGGCGTTGGCGCAACGGCTGCCGGCCTTGCAGCTGTTGGCGGTTTAAGTGTGGCTGGTGCGATTGGTTTAGCGGCCGTTGCTGGTGTAGCAGTCGCTGCGCTGAGCAATAAGAGTGGTAGCGGTACTACTGGTACTGTAGCGCCTAAATAATCAATTGACTGCACACGAGATCATCCGAAAGCGGATGAAATCTATGAGCAGGTCGATTTTCAGATTTACAATATGAAGTGTGTATGAGCCGACCGCAAAGTCGGTTTTTTTATGTGCCAGTTGATTGGTGTAAACGTTGCATTTGAATTTAGGTGATTTTGTTTTTGAGACCTGCTAATTTATTACTTCGCACACATCAGCTGTTGTGGCATCTCATTGCAGGTTTAGTCTTACTAAGCTTGGGTGCTTGCACCGGTAATCAGGCGGCGATTTACGAATCTCTCAAACTGACCTTCACCAACCCCAATACGGTTATCGATTCCTATCCACTGGATCCACGTTTTACCTATTTGCGTGCCGACGTCAATGGTAACCCCGCCTTATTAGTCCTTGGTTATATTGATCCACAAGAAAAGGGATTGACTGAGGTTTGGTATTCTGCGGCGCGCGAGACAATTCGTATTCAAAATGGGCGTCTGCTCAGTACGCATGGCTTGGATGTGAACTGGATAGAAGTCAAGTTAATCGATGCGCCGCCAGTAGCGGCAGCACTAAATCCTAAATTGCTGGAGGAATCTCAATTTTCGATTGCTAAACCCTACCGTAATTTAAAAAACCCCTTAAGCTACACCCGTATTCGAACCGTGATGCCAGGGTATCGAGCACAAATTGAAGAGCAAATACTCATGCGTCCGCTGGCGCAGGCGCCTGATTCAGCGCCTAAGCGGCTAAGAGAAGGCCCTTATTCTCAAAACTTGCAATGGGTAGAAGAGCGTGTAATACCTAAGGTGCAAGTGATGGACAATCCAGGCTTGGCGCCCTTGGCAGCAACGTATGCCATTGATATCAGCACTCCGAGCAACAAACTTGTGTATGGCAGGCAATGCTTGATGCCTTCATATTGTTTATCGTGGCAAGTGTGGCCATGGCCACCTTCTGCACAGAAGTCCTGATCATGATGAGCTTGATCATTCTTATCAAACAAAACAAGCAAGTAATGCGGATAACGCAGCTCATGCAAATGAACATGCTTGAGGGAAAGATTCGGAGTGCATTGCTGTGGAGTTCAGCTACGCTTGCAACACTGTCCAAGCGCTTGGAACTATCTCGGTTAGCGCAGCGCGCGGATCTCCAGTCACTAGCGGCACGCTTTGCTAAAGTCAACAAAGATAACGCCAACAAAAATAACGCCTACGAGCATGAGTACAACTTGTATCAGCGATTATTAGCCAGTACGCTCAGTATCTGTATTTTTGCTTCAACCTTGATCGTGCAACACGCGCAAGCGCAAGCACCATTGCCAGACGATAGTGCGGGTGCTCAAGCGGTGCCAGATCCTACAACTGGCGCTACTACAGCGCCCAAGAAAGTCAAAAAGCGTGCGGAATTCAATTCTCCTGGCTTAGGTGCGGGCGCAGGCCTCAGTTCTGGCATTATCTTGCCGCTTGGTCCTGGAAGTGGCGCAACAGCCCTCGCTGCTCCTGTTTCTACCCCTGTTTCTGCTGTCACTTCTTCTCCTGCAGAATCTAAAGCAGAAACTAAAGCAGAGGCGAAGATAGACACAGGTGCAGAAAAAGTTACGGCAACTACGAATGTAACAACAAACGCAACAACAAATTCAGTATCGGTTGATAGTCAGAAGACAAATAAAAAAGCCAATCACAAGTTAAACGCAAGCGCGAATTCCAATACCAAGGTTACCAACAGCGCGAACAACAATACAAACAGCAACGTAAGTGCCCGATCTTTACAAGATCACTTGGGTCCAGTCAGTGCTGGTGCGAGTGCAGGAGCAAGCGCTGGGTTTACTTTGGGATCAAGCGAAGGACAAAGTGCGGGGGCTAGTGCTGGTCCAGCACTAGCTTGGGCTCCAGGCCCGGGACCGGGCGTAAGAACCGTGACGGTCATGCCGGCAAGAACTGCTGCAATTACTGCTGTCGTAGCAAAGCAAGATAAGCAAGATACGGCAATGAAGTCGACAGATAAAGCGGTGGCTGCAAACACAAGCAACATTAAAACCGTAAACATCGATCAACAGATGAGTGCGCAAGCAGTTGGTGAAATCGTAGTGGTACAAGCAAATAACCCTGCAAATACCTCTGCAAGCGCTTCATCAAGCACTGCCGCAAGTAATACAGTGGAGACATCCCCAGCTAGTGAGATTACGAATAAGAACAATCGAAAAAATACTAAAGCAAGTAAGAGTGCAAAGAACATCAATAGCGCACAAGATAGTAAGCCAGTAACTGCCGTTACTGCGCCTATTACTGAAGTCACTACTGCAAGTGCGCAAGAGGAACCCGCTGCAGTAGCGGGGATGCGTTTAAGCGAATGGTTGATTCAGGATCAGCGTCGCAAACAAACTGCGGATGATACAAACACCAGTGGAACTGAAAAACCCAAAGTTGCTGCAGATCCTCGGCCCTCAGAAAAACCCGATCCCTATTTACTGGGGATGGCTTGGATAGTTCCTTCTGAAATTCCTGCACAAACGCGGCAAAAAGATGTCTTGCTAGAAACCTTAAATAAACTCAAAGCGCCACGCTCGGAAGGCTCGTTTGATCAGTCTCGTAATGCGCTGCGTGAATTAATCGAGAGCATGCCTGTGACTGGTAGGGCACTCTTACCTAGTACTAGCGCACGCTATTTAGAAATTAACCCTCAACTCGATCCGATTTTGCAAGCTGGAGAAGAAATTCGGATACCGCCTACACCAGAGAGTATTACGGTGATTCGCAGTGATGGTTTGTTATGTAAGGTGCGATACCAGCCTAACGTTGAAACCCGTCAATACTATCGTGCGTGTCGCGCGCAAAGTGTAGCGGCTGACTGGGCTTGGGTGATTGAGCCAGATGGCAAGATACGCGTAGTGCCGACTGCCGATTGGAATGAAGCCAAACAAGATCTGCCAGCCCCAGGTGCTTGGATTTGGGCGCCACCACGTAGCTCTGGCTGGTCAGATAGCGATGCCAGAGCATTTTCAGAACAGCTTGCAGCATTCTTGGCAACTCAAGAGGTCTCTGGCGATGCCATGAGTCCAGATAAGGATGCAAATTTGCGTCGCCCACCGATTTTATCGGTTGATGATCGATATATGACTTCGCGTGATTTGCCGCTTACTCGCAGCATTTGGGGAGAAGTGGGTTTACTAGAAACCCCAACTGCCCGCATTGCGCCAGCGGGTACCGCCTCCTTGGGCCTAAGCAATGCTAATCCGTATGGGCAATTAAACTTTTTCTTAACGCCAGTTGATTTTGCTGAGTTTGGATTTCGCTATACCAACATCAATAATATTCCCTACGGCTCTTACAGCAGTCAGACTTACAAAGATAAAAGTTTTGACATCAAATTTAGACTTTGGAAAGAGAGTGCCTATATCCCCGAAATCGCTCTGGGTGGACGCGATATTTTAGGTACCGGTTTATTCTCTGGTGAATATTTAGTCGCCAATAAGCGCGTCAGTAATTTTGACTTTAGTTTGGGTATGGGCTGGGGTTATCTGGGGTCGCGTAATAACATTCCTAACCCGTTTAAGAAAATTTCTTCTGCCTATGCGACAAGACCTCCACCCGTAGTGGGTGAGGGCGGAAACCTTAGTGGTAATTATTTCTATGGCCCCGCAGCCCTGATGGGTGGCTTGCAATACCACACCCCGATCGATGGACTTGTATTAAAGGCTGAGCTTGATGGTAATAACTACCAACACGAGCCTTTTGGCGCAACCTTACCCACCAAAACTCCATTGAACTTTGGCGCTGCGTATCAAACCAAAAATTTTGATTTCACGGCAGGCTTGCGCGGTGGCAATACCTTTATGGTTGGCATTACTTTACATGAACGACTCGACCAATTGGCTGCGCCAAAATTAGCAGAAGCTAGACCAGTTCCTGTGGAATTAAAGGCGATTGGATATCAAGCGCCGCTGCGCGGAGATAATACCCCCGCAGGCACCGTGAAGACTTCATTTAGTGCTGATACGATTTCTTCAGATCCGAATTTGCGAGTAGATCTCAGTAATCCGTTTGCCGTGAAAGGTGTTAATAAAACCCCAAAAGCAGTGGCTAATTCTGGGAATGCGGTCGTACCAAGTTCAACGACTTCAATCAGCACATCAGCGATGAATTTCGGCAGCAATCCAAGTAATAATCTGAGCGCAAATACCGCAGCCGTTGTGGCGCCAAACTTGCAAGCACTCAATCCATCGACACGAACCGTAGCTCGCCCAAATCAGGTGAGTACCGCAGGGCAGATTCCACCAACCCAAACTTTGTTAGATTTGCAAACGCAAACTGGCTGGCAAGTAAATGACATCCGAGATGCCGGTAATACTTGGATAGTGCAGTTTAATGATGCGAGTGGCGTATATTTGCGCGAGCGCATTGATCGCGGTGTGGGTGTATTGCATCGCGATGCGCCACCCAATATTCAGGATTTCCTGTTGGAGTTTTATAACAAGGGCTTGCTTGTTTCTGATTACAAAGTAGATCGAGTGCAGTGGATGTTAAGTCAGACTCAATTGCTACCGCCTTCGCAGAAGAAGCCTGCTATCGAGCCCCTCAATTCAGATGCAGTGGCAAAAGCGCCCACTGGTAGAGTGTGGGGCAAACTCGATCACAAACCGTATGACGGGGATCTCGGTTTGTCTTATTTCCAGGTGATTGGTGGACCTGATACCCCCTTGCTCTTTGCCATTTCAGCTACTGCAGATGGCACCTATAGCTTTGATCGCAATACTTGGTTAACGGGAACGGTAAGCGCCCGACTTCTGGATAACTTTGGTAAGTTTAATTACACGGGTCCTACGAACTTGCCCCCAGTGCGAACCGATATTCGTCAATATATGACGACTTCAGTGGCAACGATGCCGAACCTTCAGGCAACCCGTACTTTCCAACTCGGTGGCGATCATTTTGCGAGTGCGTATGCGGGTTATTTAGAAATGATGTTTGCCGGTGCCGGTGGTGAATATCTCTATCGTCCAAGCAGTAGCCGTTTTGCTGTTGGTGTGGATGCTAACCGAGTGAGACAACGTCAATTTAATCAGTGGACCTCTTTACAAAGCTATAGCGTTAACACAGGACATATCACGGGATATTGGGATACAGGCCTAGAAGATATATTGGTGAAGTTGAGTTTCGGGCAATACCTGGCAGGAGATCGAGGTGGTACGCTCGATTTGTCGAGAGTATTCCAGAACGGTGTAAAAATTGGTGCTTATGTCACCCGTACTAATGTGAGTTATTCACAGTTCGGTGAGGGAAGCTTCGACAAAGGTGTTTATATTGCTATACCGTTTGATGCCTTCTTCGCACGTCATTCTGATTCAGTAGCCAATCTCTTGTGGACACCATTGATTCGTGATGGTGGTGCAATGCTCTATCGCAAGTACCCCTTGTATAACTTAACCAATTCTCGCGACGGTCGTGCCTTGACGACAGGTCAGTGGCAGTTGGCAGAATAATTTTTTTTGAGATATTGCTTATGAATATATTACTGACTGGCGGAGCAGGATACATTGGCAGTCATACTGCGGTGGTGTTGGCTCAAGCGGGTCACCGCGTAGTCCTCTACGACAATTACTCCAATAGCAAGCCAACGGTAGTCCAACGATTACAAAACATTTTAGGAGAACCCCTCAAAGCGATCGAGGGCGATGTGCGCGATACCGAGTTGCTCACTAGTGTGCTCAAGGAAGAGCAGATAGATGCAGTTATTCATTTTGCGGGATTAAAGGCAGTAGGAGAATCTTCGCAAAAGCCCATTGCGTATTATTCAGCGAACGTGCAAGGTGCTATCAGCTTATTGCAGGCAATGGAACGTGCGCAAATTTATCGCATCGTGTTTTCTAGTAGTGCTTGTGTCTATGGCGATCCGCAGTATTTGCCGATTGATGAAGCGCATCCCACTGTACCCACTAATCCGTATGGCAGAAATAAGCTCCAAATTGAACAGTTGCTACAGGATGTAGCGCAAAGTGATGTTGGCAAGCAAGCTCGCTGGCAAATTGCAAACTTGCGCTACTTCAATCCCGTGGGGGCGCATGTTTCCGGGTTGATCGGAGAGGATCCGCAAGGCATTCCTAACAACCTCATGCCATTTGTGGCTCAAGTAGCGGTTGGCAAACTGCCTCAACTGCAGGTTTTTGGCAATGATTACCCGACCCCTGATGGTACGGGTGTGCGAGATTACATTCATGTAATGGACTTAGCGCAGGGTCATTTAGCAGCGCTTGATTACCTGAATGAGCACTATGGATTCAACACCTTTAATCTTGGCACTGGTCAGGGCTATAGCGTGCTGCAAATGGTGCACGCATTTGAACGGGCAAGCGGGAATACGATTGCCTATCAAATTCAGGGCAGGCGTGCTGGCGATATTGCAAGTTGTTATGCGAAAGCAGATAAAGCCTTACAAGAATTGCATTGGCATACCGAACGTAATTTAGAAGACATGTGCGCTAGCGCCTGGAAGTGGCAGACCTATTGCAATAGTTTGGGGGCTAACTGATCGATGCAGACCATCCTTTTTTGGGTATCTGCTCCGTTAGTCTAGACTCCAAAGCACTCAGAATTCATAAAGTAACTGTCATATGATCAAAGCAATCTGGCAACACCCTGTTTGGCGTAAGAGCTTGATCGCAGCCTTCTATGCCTCATTAGGATTATTTACAGTATTGTTTTTAATGCCCACTGAATTTTTACCAGACGAATCGATTTTTTCTTGGTGGGATAAGGCGCAACATGCTTTAGTGTTCGCGGTGTTGGCACTATTGGGTTTGTTGGCCTACCCGACCAGAATCCATCTGATTTTTTGGGGGTTGTTGATATACGGAGCCGTCATTGAAGTATTGCAATCCCTTTCAGGATGGCGCCAAGGCGATGTTTACGACTGGTATGCTGATACGATGGGGGTGGTGCTTGTGTGTATCTGCGCACTTGCCATTAAAATACTATTTTTATCGCGCCGTACATTGAAGCCTTAAAGGTGCAAAGTGCAAAGTGCAAAGCAAATAACGTGAAATTCAACATGACTCTCGTCGGCAGATTTGATGCAAAGCAGATCAAACTCAACATAGCGACTCGCTTTGTGCAGTTAGTCCTGTTGCTGTTATCGATGGCGATGGTTACCCCTGCTGCGCATGCCAATACGGAAGCAAAAGTACGTACGTTGGCAAAATCTCCGCGCACTGTTGCCAGTAATGTCGATACGATTGCAGTTGGTAATGCCTATGGAGATTTTAATAGCCTGCAGGCTATTCCCCAAAGTGTGGCGATTTTAGGCGGGATGGAGCATCTTCAAAGACAAGATATTTCGAGTGACTTTGGAATGCGCAATACCCCAGGGGGATCTAAGTACCATGAAGGGATCGATATTCCCAGCCCATTGGGCACTCCTATATTGGCTGCAGGGCAGGGAAAAGTGATTTATTCCGGCTTTTCTAGAGGCTATGGAAATTTAGTGGTGCTCGATCATGGAGACGGCATCACTACTCGATACGCCCATGCGCAACAAATATATGTGCAACTCGGACAAGCCGTATCCCAGTCGCAAATCATTGCGGCAGTTGGATCCACTGGTAACGCACGTACGCCCCATCTGCATTTTGAGTTTCGTCAATATCAACAACCCCTCGATCCGGTAGTTTTGCTTGGGCTAAGTGATGCTAGTGAGCGTCGCTCTTACCCTGCCATGAATTTAGTCCAGACGAAAAATGTACGCAAAACGCCGCGTAAATTAGCTAGCAATGCAGCGCTCAATAAAACATCTGGCGTTTTGTATAGCCATGATCTAAAAGCCTCTGCAGAAGGGGGTCTCAAAAGAAAAATTACCCCTAAACCGATCTACCTCAGTAAAAACTCATCAGAAGTGCGGCAAGACCCCGCTAATAGCCGGCAACTCACCCGGTAATTTTGAACGCATTAGCATCTTTTTAGGACTAAAAAGGCAGATCTGCTCCAGGTTTGGCGGCCAACAAAGCGATTTTGAACTCTCCTTGGATGCGTGCAATCGCTGCATCGCTATCAGCCTCAAAACGCATGACCACTACAGGCGTGGTGTTTGATGGTCGCGCTAGCCCAAAGCCATCGGCATATTCAACTCGCACACCATCGATCGCATTAATGGACTGCGCTGTCGGAAAAGTTGCATTGGCTTTCATAAACTCCAGAATGGTAAACGGTTCGCCCTCAGCGCAAGGAAGCTGCAGTTCGGGCGTACAGATTGCATTGGGCAGTTGATTTAAGGTATCACTCGGATTGGATTCCTTGCTCAAGATTTCAAGTAGGCGCGCGCCGGTATAGAGACCATCATCAAATCCAAACCAGCGGTCTTTGAAGAAAATATGGCCACTCATTTCACCGGCAAGAGGGGCCCCGGTTTCTTTGAGTTTGGCTTTGACTAAGGAGTGACCTGTTTTCCACATGAGTGGCTCACCACCATGTTGTTTAACCCAGCTTGCTAAATTACGCGTGCATTTGACGTCATAAATAATTTGACCACCAGGGTGGCGGGATAATACATCTTTAGCAAACAACATCATTTGGCGGTCTGGAAAAATCACCTGTCCATCTTTTGTCACTACCCCTAAACGATCAGCATCGCCATCAAATGCTAGGCCCAATTCGTTATCGGTCGTTTGTAAGTTATGAATGAGATCTTGCAAGTTCTCAATGTGCGCTGGATCCGGATGGTGATTTGGAAAATGCCCATCGACTTCACAAAATAATTCTTGCACTTGACAGCCCAAAGCTCTAAAGAGTTTGCCCGCAAATGCGCCACCTACACCATTGCCACAATCGACTGCAATTTTCAGGGGGCGAGCAAGTTTAATATCGCCCACGATGTAATCTAAATACATCGGGAAAATATCAAAGCTACTTCGTGTTCCTGCGCCAGTTACAAATTGCCTAGCTTCAATGCGTTGACGCAGCGCCTGAATCTGCTCACCATAAATGGCCGCACCCCCTAGAACCATTTTAAAGCCGTTGTAGTTGGGTGGATTATGACTGCCTGTAATCATGATGCCAGACTTAGGAGTCTTACCAGCAATGGTGTGATTGGCAGCGAAGTACACCATGGGCGTGGCTACCATTCCTAAATCGATAACGTTCACACCAGTAGAGAGGAGACCTTCTGTTAAGGCTGCAATTAAACTTGGACCGGATAAACGGCCATCACGACCAATCACAACATCGGTTTCACCCAGCGCTCGCATTTCAGTACCAAAGGCTTGGCCTATCAGCTGAGCAATTGAAGGATCAAGCGTCTGATCAATAATGCCGCGAATGTCATAGGCTTTGAAAATGGAGGCAGAGAGTTGCATAGCTATTTTTCTAAAAATGGGTTTGATGAAATGATGCGGGTATGAGGAGATAAAGTAATGCTGTGATGAAGTGATTAAGTAATGAAGCAATGAAGCAATGAAGTCATAATGCAATCAATCCTTGATGAGCGCTCAACTATTTTTTCAGGAGCGCAATGCGAGCTGCTGTCACCGCATCTATAGTGGCATCTGCGCTTATCAAGTTTGGTTCTGAAGATGTTAAGAGTGCTTGTTCAATTGGTTTTGCCAGAACTTTGCCCAACTCCACTCCGGGCTGATCAAAGCTATTGATGTCCCACAATGCTCCTAGAGCAACCGTGCGGTGTTCGTACAAAGCCATTAAGGCGCCCAAATAGAATGCATTGAGTTTAGGCAAGAGTAAAAAATTACTAGGACGTTTACCTGGGTAATCCTCATTTGGATTATCGGATGTCTTGCCGTTGGCTAAAGCTTGAGCTTGGGCTAAGCAGTTTGCCAAGAGTTGACGATGGTGTGTCTGTGCTTCCGGCAGTTTGCTCATCGGTTCACGTACTGCGATGAAATCTATTGGGATGATGTCAAGGCCTTGATGCAGTAACTGAAAATAGGAATGCTGAGCGTTGCTACCAGCGCTACCAAATACCACTGGGCAGGAGTATTTCAGTAATTGCCCGTGACGCCCAATCCGTTTACCATTACTTTCCATATCCAGTTGCTGTAGCCACTTTGGAAAATCTTCTAAAGCATCGGCATAAGGAATGACGGCAATCGATTGAATATGGTGTTTTTCTTGTTGGTAAAACAGGGCCAGCGCCATAATGACTGGCAAGTTTTGTTCCAGGGGCGCAGTAAAGAAATGCTGGTCTATGGCATGGGCGCCCGCTAAAAATTCTTGATAGGTATCAAAACCATATTGCAGGGCGATCGGTAGACCCACAGCAGACCAGACTGAATAACGTCCACCCACCCATTCCCAAAAAGGAAAAATATTGTCGGCAGCGACACCAAATTGCTCGGCAGCTGGCACATTGGCAGTGACTGCAAAGAGCGCTTGTGCAATTTGGGTTTGAGTACGATTGTGTGCCTTGAGCCAATCGACAACTGCCTTGGCATTGAGCGTGGTTTCTAAGGTGGTAAAAGACTTGGATACCACAATGACCCGAGTGCTATTAGGGTGAGCACGCTCCAAAATGTGCGCTAGACCAGCAGAGTCGATATTGGCTAAAAAATGCATCCGCATACCACGACTATTGATATGAGGAACATATGACAAAGCTTGGACTGCTAAGCGGGGACCAAAATCAGAACCACCGATACCAATGTGAATAACATCCGTTACTCCAACCCATTGATTGCATAATGCCTCGATGCGTTGCCATACTTTGGCAATCGGAGGCATGATATCTTGGTCTTGAATGAGTACTGGAGTTTTGCTTAAATTGCGTAGCGCAAAGTGCAGGGCAGGGCGTTTTTCTGATTGATTGACTGGTTTGCCACTCTGAAAATCAGCAATAAATTCCTCTAATCCCGCTTGGCGTGCTTGAGTGAAAAGCTGTTTCCAGCTACTAGCGCTAATATTCTGATAAACAGTGTCCAGGGTAATGTCAGCTGCCGATTGGATAGGGCTAAAAAGGGAAGCAATAGTCGTAGAAGAGGCGGTAGACGCAGTAGAGGCAGTGCTGGAATGGGGGTTTTTACTGGACATGGATAGATTTTATCAATAAAAGATGGCATTTCTGTTAACGCACTGGCTATTGAGATGATGTTATTGCTGTAAATGCTGCATAGTAGGGCATGGGTAGTGCGTAGAGAGGCGACCATCAACAGAAAGATTGAGTAACGCAATGGAGACAGTGGATTGCATCGTGGTTGGTGCTGGTGTGGTGGGTTTGGCGATCGCACGAGAAATGGCCCTACAAGGCCATGAGACGATTGTGCTGGAGCGCGAACATGCTTTCGGCACGGTTAGTAGCGCGCGCAACAGCGAGGTGATTCACGCCGGCATTTACTATCCACCAAACTCCCTCAAGGCAAAGTTATGTGTCCAGGGTAATCGTATGCTATACGAGTACTGCCGTACTCATCAAGTCACTACCCATGCTTGCGGCAAGTTGATTGTCGCTACCAGCAGATCTCAAGCAGATGCATTGCAGGCACTGCTATTTAAGGCACAACAAAATGGGGTGTCCGATATCAAACTCATCACAGCTAAAGAGGCCAAATTATTAGAGCCTGATTTAGAGTGTGATGCCGCATTGTTATCTAAGAGTACCGGCATAGTTGATAGTCACGGCTTGATGTTGTCTTTACTAGGTGGTTTTGAGGATGCTGGAGGCATGATCGCTTATCAAGCTTCACTGCTTCATGCTAAAGCCATGGGCGAACACGCCACTCAGGGCTTTACTGTTCAGGTTGGTGGTCTTGCTGAAATGCAGATTGCTTGTAAGGTACTGATTAATTGCGCGGGATTAAGCGCTCCTGCAGTAGCGCAGCGCATTGGAGGGCTGGGAAGTGAACACATTCCTAAGGCCTATTTTACTAAAGGCAATTATTTTTCTTTACTGGGTAAGTCACCCTTTAGGCATCTGATTTATCCCATCCCTGAGCCAGGAGGCTTGGGCGTGCACCTGACTTTGGATATGGCCGGACAAGCGAAATTTGGACCCGATGTCCAGTGGCTTGACATTGATCAAGAGGAGCAAATTGATTACACGGTGGACGCTCAAAGAGGGGATGCTTTTTATGCTGCGGTAAGGCAATATTGGCCCAACTTAAAAGACAATAGCTTGCAAGCTGATTATTCTGGGGTTAGGGCTAAGATCGTGCCGCCGAATGAACCGGCAGGCGACTTTTGCTTTCAGGGGCCCAATGATCATGGCTTAAGTGGCCTCTATAACCTCTATGGCATTGAATCTCCCGGATTGACCTCCAGTTTGGCAATTGCCCAGCATTTGGCAGGGCAAATCAAAAGTTCTTTATAATTGCTCACTTAATCAAAAGTTGGCGATAAAGAATTAAACCATTGGCTAGCGACCGATTAATCCAGAATGACCTTGGGAAGAGTGGCAGAGCGGTTGAATGCACCAGTCTTGAAAACTGGCGAGGATGAAAGTCCTCCGTGAGTTCGAATCTCACCTCTTCCGCCATATACGACAGCAGAGCCCCTAACCATGGGGCTCTATGTTTTTGGGGCTCTTCTACCCACCTCTCTACCCACCAGCAAAACATGGCATGAAAAAATTCCCACGTCTTTGCTGATACCCAGATTATTAGCAGTTCACCAGCTAATAGGACTCAAGTGCCTTCTTAAGTTCAGCCTTAACCTTATTTTTTAAACTAGCCGGACCAATCACCTCAACGCCAGATCCGTGTTTCAGGATATCCATGAGTAACTCGGGATCTTGGTTGTAATCAAACTCCAGGTTGTAATAACCCTCTTTATCAAAGTTGCCTACTTGTTGGCCATGCCAATGCTCACCTGAAACCCACCTTGCATGCTCCGGAGAGAAGCGTAACTTAGCTCTCTGTGTCGCCTTGCCTGAGAAGATGCCGTAGCTCTCAGCAAAGTGCTCCTGACATTCTTTTTCTGAAACTTCTTGCGCCTTCTTATTGGTAAGTACTGCGCTTTGAATGCCGTCCACAGAAAAGCTTCTTAAATCATTGCGCAAATGGCAATACGCATCGAGGTACCAGTTCTCACGGTAATAGATTAAACGTTGCGGGGAGATTTCACGCACCGTATTCTCATCCTTACTTTTGGAGTAGTAAGCAATCTGAAGGCGATTGCGCTTTAATAAGGCTGCACCAATTTCGGAGAAGTTCTCAATCGAGTTCTTGCGCGAACCCATACCAATGACCTTGATGCGTTTGCGCAGCTCTTTGGCTGTGGCATCACTCTGACCCAGAATTCCATCAATGATTGCGGTGAGAGGTTCAATATGGGGTCCAATTAAGCCGCCTTGATCGAGCGAAGAGAGTAAGTGCTGCATTAGTACTAAGGCCGTAGCCTCCTTCTCGGAGAACCAGAGTCCTGGCATTTCAATTCTCTCGATCGATGAGGAATTCTCAAACTTATAACCACCTAGGAAACGGTCATAAACAATGGAAGCCTGCATCCGACTACGTAAATACTCCAGGTCACGCTTGAAGGTGGCAGGGGAGACCTCAAGCTCGGATAGAAAGTCCTCACGAGGCACGCATTTACGCTGCTGAATCATGTACTTAATACGATGTAACCGCTCCATGTCGCTCATATTGACCCAATCTAAAGAAGAGAAATATTTATTGTTTTTATAACTTTAGATACTTTATAGCTCATTTTTTGAGCTAGTGGTCAATATGACTAAATAAAGGGCTAAATCAACGTTTTGATGGTGAATAACCAATCCGGTTGCCATTGTTATCAAAGACATTAGTTACGCCTGAGGGCGCAGTTACTTCATAGCCAATACGTTTACCACTGTTGTCATAAACCCCATTATTAGAGTTGTAGTTCATCGGACTATTTTGATAGTTCATGGGACTGTTCTGATAATTCAGCGGGCTATTCTGATAGTTCATCGGACTGTTCTGATAATTCAGCGGGCTGTTTTCCCAACTAGTAACCTGAGCAAATGCCCCCAATGAGAAGCAAGCTCCAGAAACCAGAAGACTACTTTTGATGATGATCTTATTCATTTGAATTACCAACCTTTCGCAGAGGGCGCTTGTGGTGCTTGACGTGGTGTATTGATCGTGGAATTAGGTGCTGCGATAACTGGTGCAGTAGTTGTGCCTTGATAGGCGCCTTGTGGGCTGTAGAAATTCGTTTGCCCATTGTCGGTCTGAAAAGATTGCACATTCTGACCCGTGGCGTTATAGACATTGGTTACACCGCTAGGAGCGGTTTGGCTATAGCCTAAATAGTTGCCGGTAGGACCATAGATAGCTTGAGCAGAAGCAGTGCGAGCCAATATGACGAACTGAGCAATAAGAAAAAGGGTGATGAAGTATTTCATATAAGCCTCCAAGTGGGTTTTATGGATAAAGAATAAAAACCTATAGGCTCACCTAATGAGCTAGAGGCTCAAGAAAATGAAAAATCTACTAAATTTTACAAAAGAGCCAAATGCTAACTAGTGCGCTAGTTTTAATCACAATGCTGCCATTGCAGGTATCTCCAAGCGGCAAAGACGCAATTCCATTCAATCGTCCCTTGGCTGTAGCCGTGTTCGTGGATAGCGCAAAGATCCTGGGTCTACCAAAGTTCAAATTGAGGGATTCAAATGGAAATCGATATCGGCCGGAAAAAAACCTAATCCAGGAGCCATTGGCGGTACTTCAGCAAAATGCAGGCTTGATAAATGCCAGCAATGAAAATCTCCGAAAATCGTATATTCATTCTTACCTACGGCGCTAAATAGTCAGGAAAGGACGTGGACCCATTTTGATAAACGAAGGTAATTTTTAATGCCTTAATATGCTAATAAGACCAATAAATTAGTTAATTTAGAGCCCCAGTAGCGGGTTGAGAATATGGATACACAAGTCAGAACTCCGCAGCAGATTTTTATGCAACCCCAGAGGTTGCTGGTGCCACTTTTTCAGCGACCATATGTCTGGAATCAGGAGAGTCAATGGATGCCCTTGTGGCAGGATTTAGAAAGGATAGCAAATCGACTATTAGCTAGCTCAGACCAACAGCAGCCTCATTTTTTGGGCGCAGTAGTCTTTCAGCAGATTCAAAATCCTACGGGGAATCTCCAGCAAAGAACAGTTATTGATGGCCAGCAAAGACTAACTACATTGCAAATCTTGCTTGACTCTTTACACGCTGAAATTAATTTAGTCGGTGAGTCTGATGCATCAAAAAGACTAGAGCTGCTTATTAGGAATCCCAAAGAATATTGCGATCATCATGAGGATCAATTTAAGGTTTGGCCAACTAATAAAGATCGTCAAGCCTTCAATGAAGTAATGGCTATGGATATGCCAGCTACTTACCAGAGCCTCAAGAATAAAGGCTCAAAGCTAGTGCTTGCTCATCAATTCTTTTCCGAGCAATTTAAGCGGTGGCTAAATGAGGGTGGGGCTGATGAGATTCCGGCACGTGTAAAGGCTATTGAGCGTACAACGCGAGAATTACTTCAGATCGTGGTGATTGACTTAACTGCTAGTGAAAACGCCCAAGAGATCTTTGAGACCCTTAATGCTAGAGGTTCTCAGTTAACTGCCGCAGACCTTATTAAGAATTTTGTTTTTCAAAGGCTATTAGAGCAGGGCGCAGATATTGAAAGCTCGTACTCCAATCACTGGAAACAGTTTGAAACAGGATTTTGGGAGCAGGAGATTAGCGTTGGTCGCGTCAAAGCACCAAGATCATCCATCTTTTTGAACCATTGGCTAATCTGCCAAACCACTGAAGAAATTGTATCTAGGGAGGTATTTTCACGATTTAAATCTTTCGCGGATTACGATGTCGCGCCTATGACAATGCCCGAACTATTGGCAAGAATTCATGCGGCATCAATCAAGTACAAAGATTTTATTGATAGGGGTGATGTGCTTGAGGGCGCTATAGACCGTATTGGCCTTTTCCTATATCGAACTAAAGCAATGGAGGTGGAGGTTGTAAAGCCAGTGCTCTTGGCAATATTTGATAGAGAGCAAGATCAGATAGACCTTAATGATGTCAATGCATCTTTAGAGATTATTGAGTCATGGCTTATTAGGCGGATGTTGGTAAGGGGCACAACTAAAGCTTATAACAAAATTATGACTGAGATGATCAAGGTCATTCAGAAAACTCCAACAGGACAACTAAATAGCGCCTTAAGAGCATTCCTCTCAAATCAAACGAGTGATAGCTCCTATTGGCCGGATGACAAGGAAGTTAAGAGTGAGCTTTCCGATTTAATGATTTACAGAAAGATTGGGCGTGGTAGGTTAAGGATGGTTCTAGAGTCAATCGAAGATTACCGTCGCGGCTGGATTGGAGATCAAATTTCTATGTCAGGCGTGCGAGTGCGTCGCGGAACTTACGCAATTGAGCATCTTATGCCGCAGAGCTGGGAGAGGCATTGGCCATTAACAGATGGATATACGGAGCAAAATCGCAATGATCGTATTCATAGGCTGGGGAACTTAACTTTACTTAGTAGCAAGTTAAATAGCTCTGTATCTAATGGCTCATGGGGTGGTGAAGAAGGTAAAAGGCCCAGTATGCTTAAGCGTGATGTTTTATTTCTAAATAGATCTGTTACTGATGATGCTGGTTTAGTTTGGGATGAGGGGAAGATTGATGCCCGAACAGAGGGCTTGATTGATGACATCCTGGCGATATGGCCAGTCCCGCCTGGGCACCAATCAAGCGCGAGAACTAAAAAGGAAGTAAGTACGATTAGAGTGACCATTCAGGACTTGATTGCCGCTGATCTTTTGCATCCAGGTCAAGTTCTTTATCCCAGCGATTCAAAATCTATAGACGAAACTGCAGTGATTCTTCAGGATGGCTCGATTGGTATTGGCGACAGCATTTCTGATACACCATCTGGTGCTGGTAAATTTCTCAGAAAGAGGGCAATTAACGGATGGGGCTTTTGGTTATTGAACCCCCTCACTAAACAGTCTCTACGAGATGTGCGCACGCAATACCTAGACCAGTTAATGGTTGATGGTGATGATATTGAGAGTGACGATGAGGATGGAGTTTAATAAAGTCGCTATAAAATTTGATTAGGAGACTGAATCAGCCTTGGGTAGGTTTGTAAGAGTTGATTGGCCTACCTCCTGTATAGTTTTCCATTTCACGTGCTTAATTGTTCCAGTTTAGAAAGAATAAAAGATTATGTCTGAAATCGATATCGTTGTTCCAGACAACAAAATCGTAGATTTTATTGATGGTAAATTTCGTCCTGACACGCCTGAAGAACGTGTTCGTCAAAATATTAGCAAGAGACTTGTAAATTCCTTGCACTATCCAAAGTCAAGAATAAAAGTTGAATATGGAATTAAGCTAGGCTCTGCAAAGCCACGAATAGACATTAGCATCTTTAAGGATGGCATTACACAAATTCAAGAAAATGTTGAGATTGCCGTTGAATGCAAAAAAGAATCTATAAGCCCAAAAGATAAAAAAGAGGGTGTTGGCCAGCTTCAAAGTTACATGGCCGCCTGCTTAAATTGTGAGTGGGGGTTATGGACCAATGGAAGACATAGAGAGGTGTGGCGAAAGGTCACTAAGCCAGACGGTAGTCTGGGATTTATTGAGGAAGTAGATATCCCCTCTGCCACTGGATTAAAAACAAATTTCAGAAAGAGAAGCGAGTTAGATAAAGCAGTTGGCGATGTTTTACTTTATGCCTTTAAAACCTGCCATAACCAAATACATGCAATTGATGGCTTTCAAAAAGAAAAAGCATTTTTTGAGTTGTTGAAAATAATATTTAGCAAAATATCTGACGAAAAAAATATTCTGAATGATCTCGAGTTTTACGTAAAACCGAATGAATTAAATGATCCAGATGGGCAAATTGCATGTAAGAAAAGAATTGAATCAATTTTTGGTAAGGTGAAGGCTAAATTTCCTCAAATTTTTAATGCTTCAGAGGCAATTGAGCTAAATCCACGAAGTTTAGTTAGGGTTGTTGCAGAGCTTCAGAACTATTCATTACTCTCTACGGATATTGATATCAAGGGAAAGGCTTATGAGGAAATTGTTGGTAGCAATTTAAAAGGGGATAGGGGCCAATTCTTCACGCCGCGAAATATTATGCATATGGCTGTGGATATGGTAAATCCTCAGGTAAATGAGAGAACTCTTGATCCAGCGTGTGGTACTGGAGGTTTCATTGTTACCGCGTTATTGCGAGTTTTGAGGACGATGGAAAATGCATTTGTTGCCCATTGCGGAAATTCAAGAGAAAACTGGAATCAAGAGGAGCTGCGTCAATATGACTCCAGAGTCTCGGAAATAGTTAGCAGCTCCTTTTTTGGTATTGATATCACCCCAGAGCTCGCCAAGGCGGCAAAAATGAATATGGTGATGAATAACGATGGAAGTGGAAATATGCTGTCCGCTGATTCATTGCTTCCGCCTTACATGTGGTCTGCTGAATTTAGGGCTGCCTTGGCTCATGGATTAAATTTAGGTCAGGTTGATTCTGCTAAACATTTAAAAGAGTCTGATGTAAGAAGCGCGAAAGATCTCGCTCAGTTCGATGTAATAGTTACCAATCCACCTTTTGGCAGCAAAATCTTGATTAAGGATAGCCATATCTTGGAGCAGTATGACTTGGGTTACATTTGGGAAAAGCCAAAAAGTAAGGGTGGAAAGTGGGTTAAAACTGATCGCCTGCAAGGAGGGGTGCCTCCTGAGCAACTCTTTATTGAGCGATGCATTCAATTTCTAACCCCTGGCGGGAGGATGGCTATTGTTCTGCCTGATAGTATCTTGGGGTCGCCGGGCCTCGGCTTTATTCGCCAGTGGCTCTTATCTGAAACTCGAGTAGTTGCAAGCGTTGATTTACATCAAGATGCATTCCAACCACATACAGGGGTTCAAACTTCCATTTTAATTCTGCAGAAAAAAACCATTACTGAGAAAAGTAGTGAGGTCAAGATAGGGCTTACTCAAGGAACCAATGTATTCATGGCTATTATTGATAAGGTTGGCCATGATAAGCGCGGCAATACTGTCTATAAGAGAGATGATCATGGGAATGAGATTCTCGTTGATATTGAGGAGTATGTTCCTCAAGATGACGGTGTATTGAAGTTAGAAAAACGAAAAGAGAAGGTTGTTGATGACCAGACTCGATACGTACCAGCCGTTTTTGCTGAATGGAAGTCTGCTGAAGGATTGCAATGGTAAATGCAACATCTGGATTATTTCGATACACCTCCGTAACTCTTGCTGAGGTCCAAATGGCCGGAGGGCGCTTGGATGCAAGTGTCTTCAATATTGAAGCAAGACAGGCTCGCGAAGTAATTTCTGGCTGCCCCTGGAGAAAGGTGCCCCTCGCAGGAGTTGGAGGTTTGACGGAAGCTTATCATCGCCCTCGTTTTAAGAGGCCTTATGTTGATAAGCCAGGCATACCTTTTTATCAGCCATCTCAGCTGAATGATTTAAGTCCCACGCCTGCAAGATTCCTCTCGGGGTTTAAGCCAAATGAATTTGATCCTTTGCGTGTAAAGAAGAATCAAATTTTATTAACTTGCTCTGGTACGGTTGGTGAGGTTTCTATGGTTGGCAATACTCTTGACGGCGCAGTATTTAGTCATGATCTAATTAGAATGAATGCCTCAAAAGAAGTGGGCGCTGGTTACATATATACATTTCTTAGGTCAAGTATTGGGCACTGCTTGTTAACCACAAGTAACTATGGTGCAGTAATACAGCATATTGAACCAGAGCATTTGTATGAAATCCAAGTTCCAGTACCAAGTGAGGAGCTTGTTGATCGCATTAGCGATATGATTCTTCAATCCTTTAAATACCGTGATGAGTCTAATTCCCTGATCAGTGAGGCTCAAAGTAAATTAATAAAGGCAATTAATCTTCCTGAGTTATCCAACATTAAATTATCTTTATACAAAACTGAAGCCGGGGTATTAAACTGGACAGTATCACCTCGGAACTTAGATGAGCGATTAGACGGCTCATATTTCAATCCACTTGCCAATGCAATTGAGAGTCTGCTGGTTAAGTCTTCACACTCTATTTCGAGTTTGGGTGATAAAAAGCTTGTTAACGAAATAATATTGCCAGGTAGATTTAAGAGAATCTATGTTGAGGATGGATTTGGCGTTCCATTTTTGGGGGGTAAAGAGCTTGGAACATTGGATCCTAGAACGGGAAAAAATCTATCTTTACAGGGCCATGGTCCAAGAATCAAAGATCAACTTACCATTCATCAAAATCAAGTAATGATTACTTGCTCTGGAAC
The DNA here is from genome assembly GCF_018881675.1 of Polynucleobacter sp. P1-05-14. Lineage (NCBI taxonomy): Bacteria > Pseudomonadati > Pseudomonadota > Betaproteobacteria > Burkholderiales > Burkholderiaceae > Polynucleobacter > Polynucleobacter sp. P1-05-14. The sequence continues at coordinate 64,927 of NZ_JACVPV010000004.1, forward strand.
AATTGGAAAAGTTGCCATTGCCCCTAGGCACTGGGAGGGGTGGACCTCCAGTCAGCATGTAATTCGTCTGCAGCCTTCGTCATCTGTGATTGGGGGTTATCTATATGCTTGGCTCTCCACTGATTACGCAAAGGAACTTATTAAGAGATTTACATATGGAGCCGTTGTTGATGAAGTGGATGCTACACATATTGGTGGTGTTCTGGTTCCCCTTGTCGATGAGCCATTAATGGCCCAAATTGGTGAATTGGTATTGGCTGCAAATGACAAAAGGGCTGAAGCATTTGAGTTGGAGCAGGCAGCACTAAATATTTTTAATAAAGAGGTTTTAGGGCTTAGCTTCAATTGATGTTCGGTTTATTGACTTAATATTGTCTTGTCTGCCGCTATGGAAATGAGACATCTTAATTGCTTGAGGTGTTAATTTGAAAACACTCTACATAGATATGGATAACGTATTGGTGGATTTCCCATCAGGCATCGCAAGAACCCCTGAACACTTACAAGACCAGTACGAAGATCGATTGGATGAAGTTCCAGGTATCTTCTATTTGATGGATCCAATTCCAGGAGCAATTGCCGCATATGAAGAGTTGGCCACCATGTTCGATACCTATATTCTTTCTACTGCACCCTGGGGTAACCCAAGTGCATGGTCTGATAAGTTGCTATGGGTAAAAGACTATTTGGGTAAGCCAGCATACAAACGCTTGATCCTAAGTCACCATAAGAATCTGAATGATGGAGATTTCTTGGTGGATGATCGCCTTAAGAATGGGGTAGATCGATTCAAGGGTGAGCATATCCACTTTGCCACCCCTGATTTCCCGGATTGGGAGACTGTTGTCCGTTATTTAAAGACCAAGGCCTAGAGCATTTTCGTAGCGTTATTGCCAGCCTCTCTTGGCTTTGCTTTCGAGATATTCATAAGGATCAAAGGCATCTATATTATCAACCCCGCGAATGCATGGGACTGGTCCATAATTTAGATATTCTTGCATCAAAGCATGTCCAGTAAGGAGTGAATATGGCGGTTTGTATAAGACCCGATCAATTACTCTCCTGCATGCATCCACAGCATCTGCCAGATCTTCATAGTCCCCAATTTGAATCCAGGCACTCTCATCCATGGGGCGGTTATGGTCAAAGACCTCAACACTAAGTGGCTTGGATAAATTCACTGCATACATAGTCATCTCCTGATTTTTCCGTAGGATAGATAGCATAAGCTCAGGAGATAGCCATTTTTCAATTGGTGGATTGACCACTCCTTTCTCGAATAAACGCCTGAACTTGTTCAATCGTCCAAAACGAAGACCTTCCAATCTTGATTGGTTTCGGAAACTCACCTTTCTGAACCATCAACCAAAACTTAGATTTTGATACCGGCATCACTTTCAATATTTGAGGAATTCTCATCAAAGTAATTGGTGGAATTTGAGGGCTTACTTGGCTCATCACCATCTCCTTAGCGGGCGCGCTTTAAGTTTTTGCGATAAACCTGCAATGCCATCTTTGCAGAACTCATTTTTGTGTATCCATAAGACCGATACAAGCTATACAAGCGAAATGCCACCATTTAATTTAATCTCCTTTTGTGTTTTGTTATGAATCATTTTGTGTGCTGCTGAAGTGCAATGTAGTCAATGAAATTTTGGTGGTCAATCAAATGTCAATACCCACTTTAAAGACGCATATTAATTTTTGACTACAAAAAAATATTTATTCATAGAAGTGTCACAAGCCATATAAATAAATGGCTACAGACTTGTCAGAACTTTCTGATAGCGCAAAGAGTTTAGTGGACGCGCATAGATCAACAAACACTTCAGTTAAAGCAAATCATTCTCACGAATATCTTAAAAATGGATTACATGGAAATGATGAATAAATAAATTAAAGAAAAATTCAGAAAAAACGCGTTTGACGATACGCTTTCCGATTGTTAGATTCATCTCTTGCAAAAAATATTGCACGCAAGAAAAAGAACTACACGGAGACAGATTGAGATGAATTACTACGAGCATCACATTGGAGATTACGCGGAGGCGACCGCGCATCTTTCATTCATAGAAGATGCAACTTATAGCCGCCTCATCAGAAAGTACTACGCCACAGAAAAACCGCTACCTATCGAAATCAAGCTCGTGCAAAGATTGATCAACGCACGAACAAAAGAAGAAAAAAATGCAGTTGTATCTATCCTCAATGAATTTTTTACCCTCAGTGATGATGGCTGGAGACAAGAGCGCTGTGATCATGAAATAGCCCGCTTTAAAGACAAGCAACTCAAAGCCAGGCGTAGCGCAGAAGGTAGGTGGCAATCATTTCCAACGGATGAATCTCAACCTGAAACCACACCCAATAAAGGATGCGAACGCAATGCGACCGCAATGCGAACGCATTGCTCACCAGACACCAAACACCAGTCACCAGTAACCAATCTCCATACACCAGACAAACAAAACAACGGGGGTGAAAAGGAAAAAATTTCCCAGGAGCTAACAAAACCATCCGATGAAGAAAAAGTTTTTCAAGAACGTATCGAAAAATACAAAAGCTTTGCAGCCATGATCAGCAAGGAGGGTAGAGCTATAGCCGTAGATGACTACCGCATACGCGACATCGTCAATCTCGGGGCGTCAGAAGCAGAAGTGGCGGAGGCGATTGCCACAGCAAAGGAAACCCGAATGAAAGTCTCAAACCCAACCCCTATCAATGCGGGCTATGTTCTAGCCATTCTCAAGGGCGCATGCAAAAAGCTGGAAACCGCCAAGGCGGATGAAGATGCCTGGTGGAAAACCAATGAAGGCATTGACAACAAGGGAAGGGAGCTAGGCATGAGAGCTCAAGGAGCGGAAAGTTACGAGACCTTCAAAACCCGAATCTTTACCGAGCTACGTAAACGCCAGGAAGCGGTGGAGAAACTAAATGCAAACTAATCACGCCATACCCGGAGTCATTGATCGCCTAGACATGGAAGACTTTCCCATAGGATCAAAAGTAATGACCCCAAGCGGGCGCATAGGCATCGTGGTCAAACATCGTGGAGCCCAAAGCCGACATGACCTATTCCAAAGAATCATCATCGAGTTTGATGAACCTCTTGGGGACTCGGTGGCGCTGCAACCCCATCTTTTACGATTGATCAAGACCTCATGATTGAAAACAATCAAAAGAAATCAAAGAAACCAGCACCAAGCAAAAGCAAGGGAGGGGCAAGGCTTGGGGCCGGCCGCAAGGAGGGCAGTCTAACCAAGAGGACTCGTGAAATCGCAGAGGTAGCTGCTGCACAAGGCATCACACCCTTAGAAGTCATGATGAGCACCATGATGGCGCTTTACAAGGAGGCAGAAAACTACAACAAGCATGATGATCATGCTCATGAAGGTGTTGGTCATGATCATGACATCATGATCACCGAGAGTCGAATCAAGCTTCTAAATATGGCTGCCACCATTGCCAGACACGCTGCCCCCTATGTTCACCCGCGCCTATCTGCAATCGAGCATACGGGCAAGGATGGGGCGCCACTACAAAGTGGCGTCTTGGTGGTGCCGGGAGCGATGAGTATGGATGATTGGGAGCAAGCCGCCCAGCCAAAACACTAGTCCATGAAAACCATCTGGGCACCATTGCCCGGTAGTCAGACTTTGTTTCTGACTTGCCCAGTGTATGAAGTATTGCTAGAGGGCACCCGAGGAGGGGGTAAGACCGATACCTTGCTCATGAGCTATGCACAGCACGTAGGCAGAGGCTTCGGGGATCATTGGCGCGGAACGCTCTTTAGATTGACCTATCCCCAACTGGCAGACGTAGTGGCCAAGAGCAAACGCTGGTTCTATCAAATCTTCCCAGGAGCCAAGTTCAATGAATCTGACTATGTCTGGAAGTGGCCCACGGGGGAGATGCTGTACTTTCGGTATGGGGCCAATGAAGATGACTACTGGAACTATCACGGTCATGAATACCCCTGGTTAGGATTTGAAGAGCTCACAAACTGGCGAAACCTTTCTTTCTACGAAGCCATGCATTCGACTTGCCGCTCATCTCATCCGGGAATGCCTAGGATGGTGAGAGCTACTTGCAATCCATTTGGAGTGGGGCATGCATCGGTTAAGGAAAGATTTCAGATTGGGACAATACCGGCTGGGCAAATCATCAGGCAAGAGGGCGCATTACCCAGGGTCCGAATACATTCGACGATTTACGAGAACACGCACCTACTCAGAAACGACCCCAACTACCTCATGAGCCTAGAGTCGCTAAGCGATCCAAACAGGCGTAGAGCCTGGTTAGAAGGAGATTGGGATATCCACGTAGGAAGTTTCTTGGAAGGCGTATGGCAGCCCTCTAAACACGTTGTAGAGCCATTTGCTATTCCGCCGACATGGAAGGTTTGGCGCTCTATGGATTGGGGGTATGCACGGCCATATGCCGTCTATTGGTTTGCCTTATCTAATGATGGAGTTTATTACCTATGGAGAGAGCTCTATGGGTATGGGGATAAAGAAAACACCGGCACCAGAGAGGATGCAACAGTAGTTGCAGATAAGATCAAGAAGATCGAGATTCACGATCAACGTCTTGGTTATGAATACCGCATGAACCTAGCTGACCCATCCATCTTTTCAAAGATAGGAGCAGAGAGGTCTATTGGTCAAATCTTTAGAGATAAGGGTGTGAAGTGGACTGAGGCCTATAACGCCCCTAGAAGCAGAGTAAATGGCGCTCAGGAAATCATACGGCTACTAGCCGAAGATAGGCTGAAGATCTTCTCAACCTGTAAGCATTGGCTTAGAACCATCCCTCAACTACCGCCAGATTCATTGAACCCAGAAGATGTGGATACCGATGCAGAAGACCATGCTTGGGATGCAACTAGATACGGGGTGATGCGGGCGAGAAGAGTTGCTGATACTGTTGTCTGATAAGCGAAAAGTCTGCTTTACATCCCATTTCTGCCGTTCAACTAAGTTTTCTGTGCTGCTTGACCGGCGGAGAACGGCCAGACGCAGCCATCGCACTGACTACACAATTTCATATGTCAGAAGTAAGACTGCAGCACCCATGCAGATCAATGCGAGCATAAAGAACTTATCCGCAATATCTTCAAAATAAACCTTTTTTGAATTGCTTCGAATGGATAGGTATGAAAAGATAGAGCTTGCTAGAAAGATGAGGGCATCTAGGGCTAGGAGGTCATCTACCCAATAGGCAATACCTCGGTTGGTTTGGGTTAGCTTCACAATGCTGATAACGGTCATGCATACCCCAAGCATTGCGCCTGATGTCGGCAGAATATGACCACTTAGATTGTTGGGGTTACGCATTTACTGGCGAATGTAGCCTGGCAAGGTGCCTGACCCAGGGTTTTGGTTGGGCGACGGTGATCCACCGAGTTCTGGCAAGTTGTAGTTTGGTTGGCTTGGCATCAGTCTTTTTTGGCTTGCATTAATAAAAGTAGGTACTTTGCTATCAAAAGATGCCTTTTGCTCAGCACTCAATAGTTTGTAAAGCGGTTTGGCAGTCTCATCTACCTCTTTTAAGCTGGTATATCGATTTTTTGCATCTTCGGTAGATTGGCTTAGAAATTTCAGTCCATCAATAGTGGCGGAACTATCGTTATTCAATTTAGCCCTTTCTTTGGCAACATCACTTGCATAGAGTCTTACTTTTATTGCGAAATTGTTCCAAGCCTTGCTTTGTTCGGGTGTTAGCTTAAGACTTTCCTCAAGGCGAGACAATCCAATTTCGATTTGCTCATAAGTCAGCAGATGTGAGCCTGGAGTAGGCATTGAGATATGGGTATTTGCCGATGTGCTGGAAGAGTCGGGATTAGAGGCATTGCGCCCGGCACCCCTTCGCATTCCAGGCATTCCTGGGATTCCAGAGCCTTGAGATCCGCCCCATTGAGCAAAAGACTCTTTAATGGGCAAAATTGCTACTAAAACTAGAAAACTCAAGATAATTGAGCGCAATGGCATGATGGCTCGATTCATTTTTCTCTCAACTGGATATCCTTAACCCTTGTTAGACAGTAATTTTGGAAAATACTTACTCTAAAAAGAAAATAATTATTTTGTCTTGGTCGTAAGTTTTCTTTAGGGGCCCGCGTCTAAGTAGTAACAACAAGCAAGGAGATGTAAATGAAAAGAACGATGCAAGGTCTAATTATGGCTAGTGTATTGATGGTGAGTGCCATTGGCATTGCCAGCGCCGCCTTACCAGAGCCGCAAGATCCCCAGGTAGTTGCTAATATGACCTTTGAGCAACGCCTGCAAATGTCCAAGGATTTGCGAGAGCAATTTAAACAAGCTACTCCAGAAGAGCGCCGTGCATATCGCCAAAAACTTCATGCCAAATTTAAGGCGCTCAGCCCCGAAGAGCGCAAGGCATTGCGCGACAAAATGCACGCTCAGTGGCAGGCACTAAGCCCTGAGCAAAAGAAAGAGCTGCGCGATAACCGCAAAGCCATGATCGCGGCAATGACTCCTGAAGAGCGTCTTGAGATGAAAAAAGAACGCGAAGAGTGGATGAAGGCGCATCCTCATGAAAAAGAACATTGGAATAAGCCAATGAGCAATTAAGGATCAGCTTGACTTTATTTCCTAGTAAGCAACACCGCATCGAACAGGCTTTATTAAAAAGAGCTGTAGCGGGGGATTCCAAGGCGTCAAAAGAAGTCATTCACCTACTGAGTTCCCCCGCATATTCCTTGGCCTGGAAGATGCTTGGCAACAAAGAAGACGCAGAAGATGTCGTACAAGAGGCCTTTATCCGCTTGTGGAAAAGTGCCGATTCGTTTGCGGGAAAGTCGGGACTTTTTACGTACTTTTACGCAATCGTGAGCAATCTTTGTTTGGATCGGATCAAAAGTATTAATAAGGGATCCTTCGAGGAGTTTGATGAGATTGAGCATCAACCCATGAAAGAGATTGAGTGGAGTATCGCAGAGGGCGTCAGCCCAGAAAGCATTAAAAAGGCAATGGATGTTTTAAGTAGCAAACAAAGAATGGCGATGTTGATGTGGGCCTATCAAGATATGACGGCAGAAGAAGTTGGTCTGGCAATGGGTATGAATAAGAATAGCGTCGATCAATTGTTATATAGGGCTAAGTTGAAACTCAAGATGGAATTAGAAAAAGGTGAATCTCATGCGAGCGAATGATAAAAAACATTTAAAGAAAGTGTTAGATCAAATCGAAGTGCAAGAGTCATCTACCCATTTTGAACAACGCATTTATCAAGATTGGCAACGAGCTGTCTCTAAGGGAGATCAACCAACGGATCGAATCTCTGAGGTTTTGGTTCTTGCTAGATTGCATCCTAGGCTTGTCGCATTGATTGCGATAGTAATCATCACTGCTTCCGTGTTATTGGGTCAGCATCTGCTGACATCTCCGGAAGAAGAGTTGCATCGAATTGACGCCTTATCTGAATTAAGCCTCTCCACTATTTAATCTACAGTGTTCTCCCTTGCCCCTGAACTCAAAGGAGTTTTTGGGGCTTTTTTAACAAAAGGATCATCATGGAAAATATCTATCGCGGTATTGCATTGCTTGCAATTTTGCTATCAGGATGCGCCACAAATGAAGCACCGACTAACAAGCCTGGTAATAACGTCTCGATTGCTAAAGTTAATGAAGTACAGAAAAAGATCGCCTCATGTATTGCTGAGGTAAATCTGTCAGAGGATGCGAAGTATGTTGATGAACATATTTTGGTGCTAACGGAGAAGAGTCCAAACGCAAAAGAGTTATTTAATTCAAGCGACAAGATTGCCTTCGATCAAGCAGCTGTATTGATAAGATTTAAAGAGTCCACCTTGAAATGTCGAGATATTACAAATGAACTACCTTCCCCAGCCTTGTTAGCTGTGTATACCAATTTCTACACAAATATTGATGCTGTATACAAAGACTTGATTGATAAGCGAATTACTATAGGAGTTGCTAATCAAGAAAGGCAAATGCGTATTCAATATGCAAAAAGTCGCTTTTCTCAGATTCTAAAATCTGAGACGGGAGGATGATGCAATGATGACAGCTGCATATTGATTCCATTGCCGATCCTGTAGTTATAGTTGATCAATCGTCGGGCACTGCAGTTGGCAAAACATGCGGTTCTAATGCTCATCTCACTTTATGGGATGGGCTGACATGCCCACACTGCAAGCGGAAGATAAAGACGATTGGAAAAAATACTAAAACCGAGCGCCCATTTAAGTATTGGTGAAATAAGCAAACATATGTATAAGTTATTGATAGCCTGCGCACTAGCGCTAACATTTACTGATGCCCCTGTATTTGCAAAGGGTCGCCAGGCAGAGGATTTCCATTCCAATATTGCCTATGTCGTTGATGTTGACAGCGGGGAGGTGTTGGTTGATAGAAATTCTTTAGCCATTTCGCCAATTGCCTCAATATCTAAGTTAATGGCCTCCATAGTTGTTTTGGAGTCCGGTCAAGGTCTAGCTGAGCCACTCAGGATTGAGCGTGAAGATATTGCCCGGCAATCAAGCGCAAAATGGAAACTCAAGGTGGGGACGGAAATAAGTCGAATGAGGGTCTTGAGAGTTGGTCTAATGTCATCAGAAAATAGAGCGATCAATGCTCTGGCAAGATCATATGTAGGGGGAACGGGGGCTTTTGTTGCTGCCATGAACCTAAAGGCAAAAGAGCTTGGAATGGCGCATACCCACTTCATTGAGCCTACTGGACTCTCCCCACAGAATGTTTCTACAGCGCAGGATTTAGTTCTCCTATTGCAGGAGTCTATGCGCTACCCCTTGATTCAAGAATTCTCAACAACAGAAAAATTCAATGTTGTTGATGGCATCCATGCACCGCAGCCATTTGTAAACACCAACCCGATTGTCCGCAATGAAATCATGGATGTCTTGGTGCAAAAGACGGGTTATATTGCAGCAGCTGGAAGATGCTTGGTTATGGAGGCAAAAATTAAGGGCAGAAATATCGCTATGGTATTTCTTCAGTCAAATGGTAAAAATACCCGATTTAAAGACGCTCTTTTTGCAAAGGCTGCACTGGAAAAAATTCAATAGCTTGAATGTCTCCTATGGGTCGTTCTCTGCCTATTAGATTTTGACATGAGGATGTCTGCTCTTCATCCTATAGCTGACCTACTAATATTTATCCAGAATAAATCCACGAGCAAAGAGCGAGCCATCTATAAATAGGATGTGCCCCAAGACTCAAGAGCCCTCCAGCAAAAATGGACCGCCCGCATCACACATGCGCGCGCTCACTGGGCAACCTTTCATAAGCGTGTAAGACACAACCGCAATACAGTAGCCGGCTTTAACTGGAATGCCGACCCCACCGGCAAAGACTTTTATAGCCTAAGAGCTAACCTCATACACGGCACCATCTCAGCAGTCCTTCCCAATGTCTACGCTCGCAATCCAGAAATTTCAACAACTCCTACCCACTCGGGCGCGGACATTAAGCTTTTCTGTAAAACACTGGAGAAAGTCACCAATAGAGCGCTAGAACATGCCCAATTAAAGAATCGGGCCAAGTCGACGGTAAGAGCGGCGCTGACATGTAGCTTCGGCATTCTCAAAGTGATGTATCAGCGAGATCCAGGCAAAGACGGTTATATCCAAAGCCGTATTAATGATGCTCAAGAAAACCTCCTGGCTATAGAGGAGCTAGCGCGAGACCTCCAAGAGAATGACCAACGTCATCATCATGATGCCAAGAGGGCAGAGCTAGAAGAGCTCATCAAGTCGCTTCAGGAACAATCAGAAGTGCAATCCGCCGAAGGCTTAGTAATCGACAGGGTTCTTACTGAAAACCTCCTCATCGACCCATCAATCTGTGAGTTCTGGGATTACACCGATGCAGACTGGATCTGCCAAATCATCCCCATGAAACGTGGCCAGGCTGAAGCGCTCTACAAAAAGAACTTAGCCAATGCCAAGATCTACCAACCAGGCCAAGGTGAACCATCCCATAAGAAAGCCAAGCGCCTAGCCTCAATGCAAATGAATGCTGGTTCAGGACCAGTGACTGATGATCAACAAATAGCAGTACTAGAGATCTGGGATAGAGCTACCCAACGCGTGTATACGATGGTGGAGGGCGCGACTGACTGGCTGCGTGAGCCTTATTCACCACCAAGAGCAGGAGAGCGCTGGTACCCATTCTTTTTATTGCCTTACCAAGTAGTGGATGGTCAGTTTATTGGTCCAAGCCTAGTAGATCTAACTGAGCGCCTGCAGGACGAGCATAACGAAGCAAGAGATCGATTCAATCAACATCGAGATCTTTGTATTCCGGGGTGGGTAGCCTCTGCTGATATCAATGAAAAGACCATCAAAAAGCACTCGGATTCAAGATTCGGTGAGATCACGATTGTCGATACCGAAGGCAAGCCTCTGAATCAAGTGATCATTCCTAGAGGTCATCCGAAGATCGACCCAATTGTGTATGACACCAGTGCAGTGCGTTATGACTGGGAGCAAGTTACTGGCTTGCAAGATGCTGCGCGCTCAACAGTAGTAAGACCCAAGACGGCCACAGAAGCCAACATCTTACAAAGAGCACTATCAGGGCGCGTATTTGAATTCAAAGACCAGATAGAGGATTGGTTACAAGAGATCGCGCAATACAGCGCCCAGGTACTTTTACAAGAACTGACCAAAGAGCAAGTAGAGCGCTACATGGGGCCACCAAGCACCAAGACCACCATGATCAATGGCGAACTAGTCATGACCATGGAGAAAACCTACGACTGGCCAGAGCTCACTAAAGACCGAATCTTTGACATGGTCGATCTACGTATAAGAGCGGGCACTACCGGCGCTCCAGACGACATAGAAGATAAAGAGAGCTGGCTCAAGGTTTTACCCATGATTACGAATCTATCAATTCAGATGCAAAACCTACAAGCCAGAGGGATGGATTACGAACATATCCGCAATCTCCTACACGAGACTCTCTTGCGGTATGACGATCGTATCGATTCAAATCTATTTATACCGAATGTAGAAAAGCAAGCGGAGGGATGGTCACGCGATGACGAACCAAACTTAGGAATGAATTGGTTTTCTGAGCGAAAGCAAAAGACAAGCGCTGAAATGAATTATGGCAGCAACTTATTAAAAGAGGAGACAGGCAATGACGCAAGTAGCAAATGAGGTGGAAGGATTTAAGTCGGAGGTTCTATCCAAGGGTGGCTCAATTCAAAGAGTGCAGGATAGGGAGGCCAAGAAAGAGCGCGAGCGCCTTGAAAAAGAAGCCTATGAGAAGCACGCCGCCGAGAGCGCCGCAAGGCGCAATAAGGCAAGGGAAGAGCGCGCGCTTGAATTGATTGCGCAAGCAAAGGCTAGGCAGGCAGAAGCTCAATTGGATAAGGAGCGTAGCGCTCAGATACAACAAACAAAAAAGGTGGAGCGTAAGAGTCAAGCCACCAACCTATTGGATGATTTAAGCAAGGCCCCCACATCTCTTGCCAAGTTATCTGAGGATATTAATGAGGGCGAAGTATTGGAGGAGGAGTTGGAAGCTCTAGAGCCCGAGTCTATATTTACACCTGTTAAAGGCGAAATACATGTGCCAGCCTTTACGTCTGCTACAGAGGTTACGGCGCCACTACAAGCCCATGACCTTGGTGAAATATTGCCTGCACCAGTCGCCATTACCGTCGATACACTTCCGAAAACTGAGATTCAAGCTGAAACAGCTGAAGATCTAATTAAGAAGGTTTTGAACCCCGGACCCACGGATCCGAGTCCCGATGCCGAGCCTAGTGTTAATACAGAATCTTCTGGTGGTATCAAATCAAAGCGAGGGTGTGAGCGTATTCAGAAGGTGATTAACGAAAAACGTGATCTAGAAAAGCAGGTTGTTGATTTGCAATCTATGGTGGCCACACTTCAGGATGCAGTTCGCAAATACGAAATAGAGGGCAAGCTTGTAGGCAATGTGATGACCCTCGCCGATAGCCAGAAAAAGCCTTCTGAATTAGTCTCAGAAGCAAAGCTGCAAATGCTCAAGTTCTTAAATACCCGTTCAGATGAAATCGATCACACCGATAAGGCGATCTGCTTTAACAAATACATGTCAGACCCGTTCTACATGCAAGTCTTCGTGCAGAGCAATCAGCCAGAGCAGTGGCAGACCATGATTGAGTCTATCTATGAGGCAATAGGAAGGCCGGAGCCAAGCTTTGCAAGTGTTAAGCCTATGGCAATCCATAGCCCTCAACCGATTCGGGCGCGAACCTCAACATTAGGGGCGCCATTGGCTAGTGCAGGCAATCCCATGGATCGGATTGCCCAGCACCTAGGAAATATGGGGATTTAATTGGACGAAATGTAAACGAGCCACCCAAAAGAGTGGCCCGTTTACATGATTAAAGCTTATCAGTTGCTAACAGTTGCTCTGTCAATGCCGGTGTTCTGTCGCATGGTAGCAATAATATGGTCAGTTAAGTCATCCAGTGCTGAGCTATCAAACTTTTCATTCTGACTATCTATGACAAGATCTGTCACAACATTTAAAACTTTTTGAATCTTTTCATCCTTATCTATTTCTAGGATGATTTTTGCTGAGATAACGTTGGCTTGAGAATTAAGGTTCATCGATTACTCCTGATTAAGTTTTATGCGGGGCTCGGATTCACTATGCATTAGATGCTGATCCCTGTCTATCTTGGCAAAGGCCTGATAAGACTGTGCGTCAATAAAACGGCCTATTTCTCTGTTAATTACCTATTTTTGTCAATAAAAATACATATTTAACCAATTTCTGTCAATAAATCAGCTTATATCGCGTGGATCAAGTAATTGGTATTGGGAGGGATTGTCCGTAAAGGCGTTACAAGCCTTCATTTTTTCCCAAAGCTTGGCAAAGTCAGAATAGTCAAATCCAGCAGTCCAGTTCCATGCTCGCGTCATCGAGCGTACGAATGGGGTTGGATCATTATTTTGTGACAGCGCCTTGAGCGGTAACAGGTAGTCTTCACGATAGCCTGTTGGAACAATGATGCGACAAGCGGAAGCTTGAGTTAAATAGGCATTCATGGTTAAGCGCGCAGTTCTTCCATTGCCGTCCATAAATGGATGAACCTCGGTAACAATAAACATGGCCATTAATGCGCGCGCAAAAGGATCTTCAAGCAAGGCAACTCGTTTAAAGCCTTCCCGCAATGTTCCTTTTACTAGCTCAGGGTGCACAAAGATGGTATTTCCCGCTTGATTAGATTCTTCTTTCCACTGGCCTGGATTTTTATCTGGTCGGCTGGAAAGTATTTGTTGGTTGCATTGCTGTAGCCAGGCTAAGAAGTCATCTTCATTCTTGGGGGGCTTAGAGCGGAAGGGTTGCTCCATGATGGCTTTAAATGTGCCAAGTACATCATGTGAGTCTTCATTGCGTTTAGGAATGATCTTGCCATCAAAAATAATGTCCGAGGCTTCTTCAACAGTAAACGTAGTGCCTTCAATGTAGTTTGAAAAATAGGATTCAAAGAAAGCGAAATTAAATGCACTTACCCCAGCCTTGGTTGGGTCTGCAATGAGGGGAAGTGGTTTCCTTAAGGCGGTAAACAGAGTTTCAAAGATCTCAATGCGATCTGGATCGTACGGCTTGCCAGCGGCTCGTGCGAGGGCGTCTGCAGCGCGCAATGAACGAGCTTTGCCAGTTTGCATTAGGGCAGAAACAATACTTGTCAGGGCTTTAAATTGAGCATCTAAACCTAGTTCGCTAGCAATGGATTTGGCATCATCACGTAAGGCATTGAGTTTGTATTCCCCACGAATTGTGCAAAGTTTGCTTAGATGCGACTCAACCCATGGGCGACCCATCGTGCGAATCTCGGAACCTTTGCCGGTGTAGAGATTTTCCAAAAGCCTTCTTGCTTCTGATGAAAAAAAGAGTTTTCCATACGGTATGTCATTTACCGATGGGCTGTGATTCTGAATAGCAGGTGCGCCTGGCAAAATATTTAACTTCAGGCCAGGAAGCTCAATAGTTCGCACGCGCTTGCCATGAACTAGAAAGATATTGCCTTGATCGTCAGGCTTGCCTAGTTGCGCAGAGCGATAGGCTACAACCGAATGCGGATAAAGATGCTCAGCGATTTTTTGCCAATGAGGCCTGACGATTTGCTCAAGAGGACTTTCTAAGTCGCTCGTATAAACACCGCTATAAATCTTGCGCAAACGCCCAGCCCTTGCCAAACGAGAAACGCGCTGAGCATTAGCTTTATCCTCGGCCGAGCTAAAAAGGAGGAGGGGGAGGTTGTCAATAGAAGTGCTCATAAGGCCTTTATTTACCGAGTAATGTCAATAATAATGCTTATATTATAAATTATTGTCAATAAATATGCATATTTATGTGAAATAACCACATTTTCTATATGTTGATTACTCTATTTGGAGAAGTCACTCACCCATTCTTACACCCAATTACACCCAATTGCTATTCCGTCAAGGGCACCCCAAAGGGGTGGCTTGCGAACCCTTGACGGCCACAGACAAAGGAACGCTTATTTATGCCCAAGGTGGCAGAAAGGCACCTTGGGCATAAAGACCAGTGCGAAGGGTCGATTGCCTACCGATGGTATCGATACTCCTGGGTCTTTCCACCATACCCGTATGTGGCAGCTCTAACATCCTGAACGTAGATATAACTCTCTTCATGCAGATTGCCTAAGATTCGCTCAAACCCATCAAAAGCCTCATTTATGTACCGAGCCTTTTCATTCTTAGTATTGGTCTCATCGGTAACCTTGATATCAAAGTAAAAGCTATTCTTACCTTGCTCGCTTAATAGCTTGCCGCCAACCATCCAGCATTCAGGATCTACATAGTCAATTGCAATTGCGGTTACCTCCTTCTTCTTACCTAGAATGCGGTGGGTTAGATCTAGTAGTAGTTCATGTATAGCTTTGGTAGTTGCAGTGCTCTTTTGGCCGCTCACTTTTACGTTCAAGATGGGCATGGTGTTCTCCTTGGTTATGGGCTTACTGTGATTAAAAAATGATTGCGAATCGAGCTCAATAGCCTTGCTAGATTGCTTGGGGCTATTTGAGGGCTGATAATTTTCATTGTTGCCGCTGGCAGTCCTTGGATCAGAGCAATGCCGTTGCTTGGAATGATGAGTTGCTCCCCTTTGGCTAGTAAAAAGTCGCCCTTCAAGTCATTGAAGGTAAGCCAGATATTTCCATGTACGCATTCAAGACGTATATTTTTCGCACGTGAAAAACTCACTTTATTACTCTCGGTTACATGAAGGGTGGTATTGCCTAGTTCGATGTTCATTTGATTCTCCATTTGACTGTACATAGCAACAAGTTAGCTATGCAACTATTAGGGAAATAAAAAAGAGCTCATTTCAGGGCTGAGCTAATACCTCTAATTTGATCTACAGCTTCTTCAAAATGACTGGTTCCAAGTGATTTCTTAAGGCGTTTAGCTACGGCTACGCTGGCAGAATTAATGGCATCTTTCATCTCCATGGCTTTTTTAGTCGGATGAATCTCTTGCTCCCGGCCATCCTTCTCCGATGCCAGCCTTTTAATTAAAGACAGGCGCTCCAAGCCATCCAAGGCCCGGGTAGCGGTAGGGCGGCTAATATTCATTTCCTTAGCCAATTCACTTTGAAGTAGCGGTGCTTTATCTAAAACCACTCTGAGCATGAAAGCCTGAGAAGGGGTGAGCCCAAAGGGTTTAAATGCACTCGTCCACTCCCGCTCTAGCTGGCGAGCTAGGCTGGTGGTGTTGAAATAGAGGCATTGTTCAAACATGGGGTAAGTGTAACCCATATTAATTAGCTATGCAACTAGATTGAGCTGCCAACAAAAACCCCACAAATATCCCAAAGCTATATCTGTCACCCCAATAATTGATCTCAGTGCTTCACGCCTATGCGTTAAAGCTGGATTCGCACCTAGCAGCGTAGCAATGGATGGGTTCACGCTCCATCAACAGGTATTGAGGACAACTAATTTATTAAATAACTATTGATGGGGTGGCACATGCCAATTTCAAATACAGACTTGCAAGAGTTAGCTAAGGTTTCCTTGGATGAGTACTTGCGTAATCTACCGGTCGATCAAATCGCTGTAGAGAGACCTTTCCTTAAAAAACTCATGGAAGGTCGTAAAAGCCTATTGGGTGCAAAACAGAACGTAGTCGAGAACATCCGCAAAGAGCACGGCAGCAACTTTAGTTGGGCATTTGGAGAGGAGACGGTCAAGTTCAATAAACGCAATACGACTGAGCAGGCCTCCTTCCCATGGCGTAGAGCAGTTGATGGTTTGTATATCGACTATGACCGTTTATTTAGCAATGGCATCAAAGTGCGTGAGGGTGGAGCGCGAGGCTTTCAGCTCGAATACAACGAGCGCGTGCAATTAATCAACCTCTTGGATGAGCAGTTGGAAGTTTTAAGAGAGGGCTTTCTCAATAAGCTGGACTTGGAGTTGCACCGCGACGGCTCACACGGCGCAGATGCAGTAGTCGGACTAGATAGCCTAGTCAGCTTAGCGCCAGATGCCGGCACCGTAGGTGGTATCGATCGAGCTAAAGCAAGCTACTGGCGTAACTACGCAGTTAAAGATATTGCCTCAACATCGCCAGGTAACTTAGTAGGCGAGATGGAGACCGCCTGGCGTCAATGCATCAAGCATGGTGGTAGCCCTGATTTCATCATCGCAGGTGGTAAGTTCATTGATACCTACCGCAAGCAAGTGACTGTGACCCATATCGCTGGATCTGGTGAAACCAAGTACATAGATGCAGGAGTAGGCGCGGGCGTGAATACAGGGTTGGCCTTTAAAGGCGTGGAGATCATCTGGGACCCCCAGTTTGATGAACTTGATGCCATGGCTAATAGAACGGTGGAGTGGAGTAAGCGCTGTTATTTCCTCAACACCCGCTTTATGAAGCTACGGGATGATGATCTAGATATCGTTGCCCCAATCCGTCCGCACGATACCCTGGCGATGTACGCCATGGTGAACCTACGCTGCGCTTTATCAATCTCTCGAGCGAATGCCCATGCGGTATTGGCTATTCAATAAGGAGGAAGAAATGAATAACAGTATGAATACCAAAGAGCTCATTCATAGCGACTTCCAAATTAAAGAGGTGGAAGCGGTAGTACGCAGGGATGCATTCACAACCATCCATGTGCATGTACCGCCTTATGAGACCAATATCCTTCGCAACCTCTTTGGGCGCGAGAACGTCACGGTGTTTGAGCACCCATCAAAGACCACTATTACTCCAGAGCAAGAGTACGACCGCCTCTGTGCCAAGTATGGCCATGAGGTCGTGGCTAAAGTCTTTGGTGAAGATGATGGGGATCGCCTAATGGAGATCGTGGAAGGTTTGATGAAAGAGGGTCAGCTCCCAGCACAAGAGAAGGCATTAGAGGGAACTCTTGAGCAAGAGCCACCAGAAACCAAGGGGGCTAAGAAACGCTAGCAGAAGGGAAGACCACCGCTAGCAGCAGGTGTTTGGGTGCGGCTGCGGGTGTTGAAGTAACCATGGTGTGTGGGCGCGCGTAACTGCGCCCCACTGCCAACACCAATTAAAAGCCTAGGCGGTAGTGGGGCGGTGGACTTCCATATTCCAGGCGTCAAGAAAAGAACCTATTGCATGCTTCCAATCATCACCTCTCTAGTGCAAACCTTGGCCGTCAATGGCCTTGGTCTTCTTGCGGGCGCGGTTCAAGCCAAAGGCAAGGAATTTATTGAGAGCAAGATTGGGGCGCGCATTCCGGATAATCCTAGTCATGAGGATCTCATTAAGCTCAAACAGTTAGAGATTGAGCAAGAGCAGCTTTTATTGCAATACACGCTCAAACAAAAAGCGCTAGAGATCGAAGAATCCAAACTGCTAGCTGAGATGCATCGGGCCTCACAAGATAATGCCACCAATCGCTGGCAATCCGATATGGGTAGCGATTCCAGGCTATCAAAGAACATCAGACCGGGAACGCTGGTTTACATCCTTACAGCCTACCTCTTATTTGCATTGCTCTCAGCCATGGGAATAGATATCAATGAAGCCTATGTAAAGCTTCTGGGCGAATGGGGTCAGCTAGTCATGCTTGCTTACTTCGGCGGTAGATCAGTAGAGAAGATCTTTGAGATGCGTATGCATGGCTTAAATAAAAAAGAAGAGCAATGAGCAGTCTAGTAAAGGAGCAAGCAGCATTCTTAATTGATGTCAGCAGGCTTATTCAGTTTGCTACTGCGGAAGGGTGGGTGATTACAGGTGGGGAGCTCTGGCGTTCACCAGAGCAGCAGGAAATTTATTTCAAGAGTGGTAGATCAAAGACCATGAATAGCAATCATCTAAGACGTTGCGCTATCGATCTAAACTTCTTTTGGAATGGAAAGCTTGTATGGGATAAAGAGCTCATCCGAACGGTGGGGGAATATTGGGAAAGCCTGAATCCTAAGAACAGATGGGGCGGCAATTTCAAGGGGTTTGTAGATGTTCCGCATTTTGAGCGAGTAGGTTAGAGTATCAATATAAATAGAATTTAATGAGTGCCCTTGTAATCGATCTTTGTAAACTACAGGCATTTATCGATTTTAATAAGCATTTTGTGTGAGTTGGATTCAAAACCAATCATATTTTTTCAACCGGCTGATATCAATCTGACTCAGCATACGATTAAAACGAAAGCGAGTTGGATGAGTTACTATGCGCAAAGCGAGATAGCTGTCACCGATGTCCGGGTGCATAATTTTCGCTCCCTTGTTAATGTCGAGGTGGCGTTAAATGATTTAACAGTATTGATCGGAGCCAATAATGCTGGGAAAACCAGTTTTTTAGATGCGACCTTTGCTGCAATAGGTTCTGGTAGAAGGGCTTTAGGGCAAGACGACATTAGAATTGCAGTTGGCGAGGCATTTGCGCCTAAAGATCGCAAAGTCATTATTGATTTGCGCATCCGTCCTATTGATTCCACTGGAAAAATCCTTGATAAGTTCCCAGTTGGTAGTTTTTGGACAGCTTTGTGGGGGACTGAAATTGCAATTGATGCTGTTGATTTTTATGAGTTTGCTCCTATAAGAACCCAGCTTTTTTGGAGTCCCTCTAAAGCCGAATATATTGTTGAGCGTAATTTTCTCAAAGAATGGCGTGCATTTAAGGATTGGGTAGATACTCCATTGCAAAATAACTCTGTTCGTGCCACCCAGCTTGAGCCAATTGCCCTGCATCTGATTGATGCAAAGCGTGATTTGGATGATGACTTACGTAGGCAGGGCTCTTTTTGGCGCCGCTTAACGGATGACCTTGGCTTAGAGGATTCTGATATCTCCGACATTGAGGCTGCGCTATCCAATATTAATCAGGAATTAGTTAACAAAAGCCCGGTACTTCTTCATTTGCGAGAAAATTTATCAGATTTACAGAATGTAGTTTCTGCTGATAGTTCGGCGATTGATATTTCACCAGTGGCTCGTAAGTTACGAGACTTATCCAAAGGTGTTGACATATCATTTTCAACAACAGGCGCACAATCTTTTCCGCTTTCTCGCCATGGCATGGGAACCCGAAGCCTTGCTTCACTGCTCGTATTTAAAGCATTTGCTAGCTGGAGACATGCTCAAGCTACAAAAGGAGGGGATAAAGTACATACAATTCTTGCGCTTGAAGAGCCTGAATCACATTTACATCCGCAAGCCCAAAGATCACTTTTTAAGCACATTAAAGGGATTGCTGGACAGCGCATTGTCAGCACTCACTCCCCGTATTTTGCTGGGCAAGCGCAACTTGAGGATTTGAGGCTATTTATTAAAAAAGGTGGAGATACGGTTGTATCTAAACTTGATTTAACTCAACTGGAGAAGATTGATGATAAGCGTAAGTTAGAGGAGTGTGTCATAGAGTCTCGGGGAGATATTCTTTTTGCTCAAGCACTCGTGCTTTTTGAGGGGCAAACAGAGGAGCAGGCACTGCCTATTTGGGCTCAGGAATATTGGGGCGCATCCATTCATGAGTTGGGATTCAGTTTTGCCAGGGTTAATGGCACTGATTATTTTCCATTTATCTGGCTAGCGCAGAGTTTGGAAATTCCCTGGTACTTGATTGCCGATGGGGAGCCTCAACCTCTTCAAAGTCTCGAAAAGGCGCTAAAAAAAGCCAATCTACCGGAGTCTGCCAAATCCTCAAATATAGTTGTACTGCCTTCTGGGAATAATTTTGAATCGCAATTAGTGTTTGAAGGTTATATGCCTGAAATTGAGGCTGCGTTTGAGTCTGTATCGGGCAAGAAAGGGTTTCTTGATGGTTATATTGCCGATAATGATGGACTCTCTTATGGCCCCAATAAAGGTGTGCGAGACTATAAGAGTGCTGGAGGCAGGGAGCGAGCAGCGATTGATGCAATGAAGAAGCAAAAGACTAAACTAGCCAAGCCATTAGCGCATCAAATTATTGGCATCTCGGATCCAGCTAGAAGGTTTCCTTCGACTATTGATAATTTATTCAGAATTATTAGTGCAAATCACAGCATTCCAAAATCATAGGACCTCATATCTTGATGTTGCCAAGTAAAATTAGACTTTCTGATCAGCAGCTTTCGGTTGTCAATTATGTTGACGGGCCATTATTAGTGGTTGCTGGTCCTGGATCGGGTAAAACGCGAGTCCTGACAGAGCGCATTAGATCGCTTTTATCAAGCGTGCCGGGACACTTTCGCATCCTCGCATTAACTTTTACCAATAAAGCTGCCGATGAAATGCGTGAAAGATTAATTGATTTGGGGGATATGCGTCAGCGTGCATTTATTGGCACTATGCATAGCTTTTGCCTAGAAATCCTAACTGAACGTGGAGGGCTTGTTGGCGTTGATGGTTTGCCAAATATTTTCGAGCAATATAAAGATCGTAAAGAGATTTTGCTTAATGCGGTTATGGATGATCCCATGCTTGAGGAAGAGTTGAATCAAGAGGGGGATGCAAAGGCGCGAGGTAGGAAGATTGACTTATGGCTTCAGAGAATTTCATGGATCAAGGCTCATCCTATTTCATGCGCAGTGGTGGATGATGATGTAGAGCGTCGAGTTTTGGAGGCGTACGACAATGGTTTGAGGGCAAGTAATGCGTATGATTTTGACGACTTACTTATTTTGGTTTGTCGATTATTCGGAGATCACCCAAGGCTCGCTGAGTTCTATCAAAGGCTTTATCGATTTATTTGTATAGATGAAGCTCAGGATTTGAATGAAGCTCAATATGCTGTAATTTGCGCCTTATGCGGGGATGTATTCAGAAACGTCATGATGGTTGGTGATCCCAAGCAATCCATTTATGGATTTAATACATCTAGTCCTGAATATATGACTCGCTTTAAGTCTGAATTTCATGCAAAACAAATTGAATTAACTGAAAACTTTCGCTCTTCACGTGCAGTTGTGGGGGTGGCACGTGCTCTGGATTCTAATTATTTGGTAGCGGCTCAATTGCCAGTGGAGGGTCTGGTTGAGGTGATTGAGGGGGATGATGAGGAGAATGAGGCAAAGCGAATTGTTGATCAGATGCAACATCTTTTCAACTCTGGGCACTTAGACATCGAAGGGGACATTGACTCATCAAGGTGTGCAATTCTTGGTCGCACTCGATTCGTTTTGCTTGCGGTTGAAAAAGAGTTGCGCTGCAGAGGAATTCCCTTCTACAAAAGACTAACTGCTAATCATGAAAATGAATCAGAGCTTGTGGATGATTTTCAACTTGCACTACGAGTTCTTGCGAACCCCAGAGATCGCCTTCATTTTTCTGCATTAGTCAAAAAATGGAAGGCAGAAGCATCTTTGCTAACAGGCGATGCCATTGAAACGCTTAATAAAATGACTTTGAGTGCGGATGTGTTGCTTCGTGATAGGGCTGATGCTGTAGTTACTGCTATCAATTCTATTTTACGCAATCCCCAGCGATTGGATCTAATGCCTGCCTTTGGCATCCTCAAGGAATATGCTGATGGATTGGACGAGGGTGAAAAGCTTGCAATTTATGAGGATTTGGAGGTATTCAGACAGGAATGGGATCAATATCTCCGCTCAAATTCCTCTGTGCAAACTATCGCGGGATTTATGGTGAATAAGGCGCTTGGTGCTACGCAAAAATCTCATGGTGATGGGGTGGCGCTATTGACTGTGCATTCATCAAAAGGATTGGAGTTTGATGTTGTTTTTGTAGCGGGCATGGCTGAGGGCTCTTTTCCAGATTACCGCTCTACTTCAGGACGAGCGCTTCTTGAGGAGCGGCGCAATGCATTTGTGGCGTTGACTCGCTCAAAGAGACTTCTCTATTTGACGTATCCAAAATTACGGGTTATGCCTTGGGGCGGGATTCGTACTCAATATCCATCACGTTTTATTGAGGAAATGGGTTTAATTGAGTGAACTCAAATATACAATTAAGATATTGATCTGGAGTTCTTAATGTGGCCCTCCCAGTCCTTCATCAGCAGTGCACGCTTTTCTAATTGATCCTGCCTCCTATAAGCAGCTTCGGACTTATTTTTAATCGTATGGGCTAAAGCAAGCTCCACAGTCTCATTTGGGTAGTCAGTTGTTTCACCCGCCCAATCTCTAAATGTCGATCTAAATCCATGTGGAACATATTGAGAATATGCCGGCATTCTCCTCATGATGGCAATTAAAGACATATTGGATATGTTCTCTTTCTTGTGATGCTTGCTCGGGAACAAAGAGTCATTTGACCGATGCTTCGAGAGGTATTCATATATCTCGACTGCTCGAGTATTTAATGGAACGCGATGCGCTTTACCAGCTTTCATCCTTTCAGCCGGAATTGTCCACACCTTATTCTTTACATCAAACTCATCCCATTTCGCATTGAGTACTTCACTTGTTCGAGTGGCCGTAAGAATCAAAAACTCAAGAGCAAGTACAGAAAAGCCACTCTTTGTTCTGAGCTCTCTCATGAATTCGCCGATTTGCTGAAATGGCAGAGCGGGGTGATGACTTTTCTTTTGGATCTTATTGGCTTTAGGCAGTAGATGGGCTAGGGCGCCTTTAAGACGGGCCGGATTATCACCCTTGATATATTCATGAGCCTTGCACCAGTCAAAAATCACTTCAATTCGTTGCCGCACTCGGGTAGCTGTTTCAGTGCGGACATTCCAGAAGGGCCCCTCAACTTCACCAGACTTCTTTTTAATCTCTTGCTCAAGTAGCTTGGCAATATGACCGGTGTTGATCTGATCAACTCTCATCTTCCCAATTTTTGGGGTCACGAAGGTTGCTAAGGTGTTTTCCCATTGATCGGCATGCTTTGCATTTTTCCATTCAGACCTCTTGCCTTTGATGCATAACTCAGCAGCCTTTGCAAAGGTAATACCATCATTAATTGCACTTGTAGCTTTGCTGCGAGCCTTAGACCGCTCTTCGGCAGGGTCTATTCCTTCTAAGATCATTTTTCTGAGATCAAGGCTTGCTTTGCGTGCTTCAGCTAAAGATCGAGAATCCAGTGAACCTAGGCCCATTTCACGGCGTTTAAGTAGAGTGGGGCTGGTGTAACGAAAGATCCAGCTACGCTTGTAGTCGCTAACACCCTTAAAAACTTGGATATATAGCCCTTTAGATTCAGGGTCGGCATGGTATCCAGGAGTTACTATTGAGCCAAGACCTCGTGCCGTAAAACTGATTTTCCTACTCTCTTGCAATGCCGCTCCCTATGCTTTGTACCCACCGCTCTACCCACCAGTAATGCATAGATTTTAATGGGGTAGAGTGGGCTACTCAGGAGTAGGGTCAACCTTCAAACCCTTATATTTAAAGGGTTTATGGGTAATGATAGAGTGCTTTGGAGGGGCAAAATCTGGACACCTCTTCCGCCATATACGACAGCAGAGCCCCTATAGATGGGGCTCTTTGTTTTTGGAGCTCTTCTACCCACCACCAAAACATTGTCTAGATTTGGATTGAGTTGGATATAGGTGGGCGGGAAACTTCCCCGCAACGCTTGGCAAGATACTCGTAAATATCAAAGGAGCGTAGGTTCTCGACGCCGTTAATGACTGGAACATCCCCATAGCTCAAAAAAGCAGTTCTGAGCCGTTCAGAGCCTAAAAATGCGTTGATGGGGGATTGAAGAAAGTCATCCACAACCTTCTTGCATGCTTCGATTGCGTCGTCCAAGTTGTCAAACTCCCCAATGCGTACCCAGGGGCTCTGTTTACTCCTTCTAAAGTCGCTGTAAACATCAACGCTAAATGATTTCGATAAGTTGATTGCTTCCATAGTCGTCCCCTGAGTTTTCCGTAGGATTGTTAGCTTACCCTCAGGGGATACCCATCTTTTAATTGGTGGATTGACCACTCCTGTCCCGAATAAATGCCTGCACCTGTTCAATTGTCCAAAACGAAGACCTTCCAATCTTGATTGGTTTGGGAAACTCACCTTTCTGAACCATCAACCAAAACTTCGATTTAGAAACGGGCATCACTTTCAATATCTGCGGAATTCTCATCAAAGTAATAGGTGGGATTTGGGGGGTTGATTGACTCATCATCATCTCCTTAGCGGGCGCGCTTTAAGTTTTTACGATAAACCTGAAACACCATCTTTGCAGAACTCATTTTTGTATATCCGTAAGAGCGATACAAGCTATATAAGCGAATTGCCATCATTAAATTTAATCTCCGTTTATGTTTTGTTATGAATCATTTTGCGTGCTGCTGAAGTGCAATGTAGTCAATGAAATTTTGGTGGTCAATCAAATGTCAATAACCACTTTAAAAACACAAATTATTTTTTGACTACAAAAAAATATTTATTCATAGAAGTGACACAAGTCATATAAATAAATGGCTACAGAGCTGTCAGTAAATTCTGATAGCGCAAAGAGAGTGGTGGACACACATAGATCAATCAATACATCAAACCTCAAAATAAATTCATACGAATTTCCAAAGAAGGATTACAGACATTTGATAGATAAATAAATTAAAGAAAAATTCAGAAAAAACGCGTTTGACGATACGCTTTCCGATTGTTAGATTCATCTCTTGCAAAAAAATATTGCACGCAAGAAAAAGAACTACACGGAGACAGATCGAGATGAATTACTACGAGCATCACATTGGAGATTACGCAGAAGCGACTGCGCATCTTACATTCATAGAGGATGCAACCTACAGCCGCCTCATCCGAAAGTACTACGCCACGGAAAAACCGCTACCTAACGAGATCAAGTTAGTGCAAAGATTGATCAACGCGCGATCAAAAGAAGAAAAAAATGCAGTTGTATCTGTCCTCAATGAATTTTTTACCCTTACTGATGATGGCTGGAGACAAGAGCGCTGTGACCATGAAATAGCCCGCTTCAAAGATAAGCGGATCAAAGCCAGGCGGAGCGCAGAAGGGAGGTGGCAATCACTTCCAGCAGAGAATTTACAATCGGAAATCACCCAAAATATCGGATGCGTTCGCAATGCTATCGCATTGCGAACGCAATGCTCACCAGACACCAAGGCTAACGAACATGATGATGGTCGTGGCACCATGATCACGGAGAACCGCATCAAGTTACTGAACATGGCTGCTAGTTGATCTGACTGAGCGATTGCAGGATGAACACAACGAAGCGCGTGATCGATTTAATCAACACCGCGACCTCTGTATACCGGGATGGGTAGCCTCTGCTGATATCAATGAGAAGACCATCAAGAAGCACTCAGACTCACGATTTGGTGAGATCACGATTGTGGATAGCAGCAGGTGTTTGGGTGCGGCTGCGGGTGTTGAAGTAACCATGGTGTGTGGGCGCGTGTAACTGCGCCCCACTGCCAACACCAATTAAAAGCCTAGGCGGTAGTGGGGCGGTGGACTTCCATACTTATTCATACCTTCGAGCATCAAGAAAAGAGCTAATGACATGCTTCCAATCATCACCTCTCTAGTACAAACCTTAGCAGTCAATGGCCTTGGATTGCTTGCGGGCGCGGTTCAAGCCAAAGGCAAAGAATTCATTGAGAGCAAGATTGGGGTGAGAATTCCCGACAATCCTAGCCACGAAGATCTCATCAAGCTCAAACAGCTGGAGATTGAGCAAGAGCAGCTTCTATTGTAATACACGCTAAAGCAAAAAGAGCTCGAGATAGAGGAATCCAAGCTTCTAGCGGAGATGCATCGAGCTTCACAAGACAATGCCACCAGTCGTTGGCAATCCGATATGGGCAGTGACTCCAGGTTATCGAAGAACATCAGACCAGGAACGCTGGTTTATATCCTCACGGCCTACCTGTTATTTGCATTGCTATCAGCAATGGGTATAGATATCAATGAAGCCTATGTAAGGCTTCTTGGCGAATGGGGCCAGTTAGTCATGCTGGCCTATTTTGGCGGTAGATCAGTCGAGAAGATCTTTGAGATGCGCATGCATAGCTCAAATAAAAAAGAAGAAGCTAGGTGAATACAAAGGTAAGTGGTCTAGTAGCAGAGCAAGCTGCCTTTCTAATTGACGTCAGCAGACTAATCCAGTTTGCTACTGCGGAGGGGTGGGTGATTACTGGTGGCGAGCTTTGGCGTTCTCCGGAGCAACAAGAGATCTACTTTAAGACCGGCAGATCAAAGACTATGAATAGCAACCACCTAAGGCGTTGCGCTATTGATCTAAATTTCTTTTGGAATGGAAGACTAGTTTGGGATAAAGAGTTGATCCGCATGGTCGGTGAATACTGGGAAAGCCTAGGGCCAAAGAATAGATGGGGCGGGAATTTCAAAGGGTTTGTGGATGTGCCGCATTTTGAGAGGGTGGTTTAAAATTACCTAGATGGCTGCTTTCAGCCAATACCGATTGGAAGAGTGGAGAATTGAAAACGTAGGATAGAGGGCTAAAACAGTTCTGCACATTGGGTCTAAGCTGGTTGCGACCTACTGCCCTACAAGCAACGAATCTCGTGGCTCACAGCGGTTTCAAATATTTCCCAAATGGCATCGACAGCGTCGAGTCGGGGACTTAATTTTGTGACTGCTTGATGGCAATTTCTTTTATATGTTGCACAAGTTTGTGAACATTAGTCATTGGGTTTTCATTGCTAGTGTGTCCGCGTCTCTCAAGCCATCCAGCGTTTTTAATGGCGGTTTCTAGCCTTGTTATTAGTTCTTGGCAAATCAAATCATCCGCTTTTTTATAGGCACGAATGTGATTTTGATTTGAGATGTATCTCACAACTTCGGCAGAGGTGCCAAATGAACGATCTGTTTGCTCAAAATGAAGCAGCACCCATAGTTCAAACGATGGAATGCTAACAGCCTCTTTAATGGGAAGGGGTTTTCTAGTCCGCCGACTTAGGCTTCGTATTTTTTCTCTGGCCCTGTCAAAGCTTTCATGAATATCTTTATCAAATACACAATAGATATGGTCGTAACCATCGTTTGTTAAGTTGAGCTGCTCTGCTTTATTAACTAGATTCACAGGCGCTGAGTCGGTGCCGTTGTCGCAAACATATATGGTAGCAGTGGCCAGCCTTAGGCTTTGACAAATAGCCTTGAGGTATTTGGTCTCAGTTTCACCTTCGCAAACAATCAGCGTTACTTCTTTGGGCGGAGTATTCCCCGCTTTTCTAGTAAATGATCTTTCGCCCCTTAATACTGAGAGTCTACGAGAAGTCATTAGTTAATTTCCCCCACAACAGGGACAGCTCCGTATCTGCCTTTAAGGTATCCGCGTTCTAGAGCTTCTTCTTTGCGCGGATTATAGTCAAGCAAGGAATAGAGATGTGTTGCCTTTTGATTGCTTTTTTCAACAAACCAAATTTGATCTCTTCTTAATAATGCTGTATCCAAAAGATTTGTATCGTGTGTTGTAAAAACCAGTTGAGCGTTACTTTTATTTTTCTTGCTATGAAATAATTCAACAAGAAATCGAGTAATTTTTGGATGAAGACTTCGTTCTAATTCATCAACTAATAAGGTTGCCCCAATATCAAGCGACCTAATCCAGCCTCCAGTTAGATTAAATAATTTCCTGGTGCCCTCAGACTCATCTTCTATGCTTAAGTGAACCACTTCATTGGTCTTTGCGTTCTTATGCGTAGTAGTGACTTTAATCATAGTCGGTTTTTGGCCAACGCCATCCTCAGGACCGCCAAGGTTAAAGTGAAATGCACCTAGCGCAAAGGGGTTGTTACCAATAAATTGAGTTTGAGGAGGTAGCTCCTCTTCTTTAATATCAATGCCATCAATGCCAACATCAGCAGCTTTTAGGTAATCAAGGATTTTGTATCCTTCATTGTTCTTGATGAGATTAATGCTAAGCCATGGATTGAGGTCTATGCCCGATGTAATGACAATGAGTTGATTGGCTATCCAGCCAAAAGGAGTTTTAAGTTGTTCGTTATTTAATTGAACGGCAGTAGAAAAAAACAAAGAATTATTTCTAGTGAATTCTTGCCAAACCTTTTTCTCTGCCTTATCACCCTTAAACTTCGATCCAAACCACCATTCATATTTGCCAGACTCTTTGTTTAGCTCGCGCTCAAACCAGCGTTGAGGTCTTCCATTCGGATAAGAAACCATCCACTCTTTTTCTACTGCCTTTGGTGTGGCGGAGAGATGGTATTCATACTTCACACCATCATTTGCTATGAAAACAATATTGAATTCAGAGGGCTCGTTTGGGATATTTCCGTCAAGCAAGAAAGGGGTAATGCCTCCCATTGGGATGCCCTCTTGAGAGGAGGCGGAGTGAAGGATGAGCTGTTGTAATACCAGTGTAGCTTTTAAGAGATTGCTCTTGCCTGCTGCATTTGGTCCATAAACAACTGCCGATTTAAGGTATTTGGTTGCCTCGTCAGGCAGTTCAATTACATTTTTTTCAGCATGCTCAGAGTCTGTGCTGGCTACCATGCTCAGGGTTTGGCGCTCAAGAATGGACTTGAAATTGGCGACGCTAAATTCTATTAACATGTCTTTTCGTGTAATTAAATTGTAATTTACGCATATTTTCTGCAAAAAACGATTTTAAATGTAACATACAAGTGTTTTCAAGTAAACCAAGTAATTTCCGCCTTAACGAAGACTGTATAAATTTACAGCGAATTATTGATGTTTAGAGCTTAAATTGGGAAGGAGAGCCATATGAACTTAATAGACTCTTTGTTTAGAAATGAGAATCGTCGTACTGCTTATAACGATTTTCTAAATTTAGTTGCGCCCCAAATAATCATAGATCTTCAAAATGAGTTGGAAAGCATTGATTTTCATTCTTTTGTGGAGCCTGTTATTGAATTTAATTCTCCAGCCATTAAGTTCACAGTTTCTAGCGACAACAGTGCCGGGGAAGTCTTTGTGTTGTTTGATTCAGCCTGGGGGACTTATGCTGTTGGGCAAAAGTCTTTGGGCGGCAACTTTAATTCAAGGTCGTTGCAAAACTCTAAAGATGCAGAAGAGGAAATTAAATCTAGACTTAGAAATCTGATGATGAGCTGGTATAGCCCTCGGGATTCTGAGTCGTGGTAAAAACCTGGCTCAGAGAGATTGACAATACGACGTGCCGTAAGGCTAAATTTATTCGACATTCGGCATCCCAAACTCAAGCAAAAATTACCCCTTTTGAACTCATCTTTAATCAACATATTTTATTCAATCTCAATGGGTTACACGGGAGCATGGTTACATGGAAGCCATTTCAATGATGGGTCTAATGATGGAGTTTGAACCCCCCTTGATACCCACCATGCAGAAAAAAAATTAGATTAAATAGATTAGTTCACCTTTTGTTGGTTATTCGGCAGTCGAAACTCTCTAAGGCGCTAACGATGATTTTTTTCCCGTTACTCACCCATCAGTAAGACATAGTCTCAGATGGATTTAGGTGGTTTAATCGGGAGGGGGGTTAGCCTTTAAAGCCATATAATTCATGGGTTTATGGATAATGCTAGAGTTCACTGGAGGGGCAAAATCTAGACACCTCTTCCGCCATATACGACAGCAGAGCCCCTAACCACGGGGCTCTATGTTTTTGGGGCTCTTCTACCCACCACTCTCCCACCACCAAAACATTGTCTGAGCTCATTGCCCGGCATGGATCAGAGAAGGTCGGATTGCGCAACACTTAGGCAATATGGGAATTTAAGGTGTTTTTTTGACATGTCGCTCCTAATGGGTGACATGTCAATAAAGCTGCATATTTCTGGCTAAATTGCCCTGGAATGTCAATAAAACTGCTAATAATCGCAGTTATTGTCAATAAATCTGCCTATTCCAAGTGAATTTAGCTTTTGAAGCTAGTTAGCAAAAAACATTCAAACTGCTATTTCGTAAGAAAAAGTGAGGATATGTTTAAAAATGTATGAATCTATTGAAGTATGTAAGAAAAAGTATGTAAATATGTGTAATCGTAAGAAAAAGTGTGTATATGTAAGAAAAAGTGTGGGAAAATAGCCATTCGAACGAAAAAGTGGGGCTTGGGGAAAATATGGGCGATATAGGCTATTCACAGGTAAAAAGTCAGCTTGATCTCAGTGCTTTTGACCCACTTGCACCCGCACGCCTTGCCTCGGTAACCAGTGTAACGTCCACCCAGGGCGAGTTGTTGATACCCGCAAAGGTGGCTCCCAAAGATGATCGCCCACTAAGCCACCTGTTGTTTGCGCTAAAGCATGAAGGAGTTAATCTCCAATTGTTATCGCAGGCCTTAAGAAAAATCCCAGCCCAAGAGATGCTGGCCGCAATTAGCGAATCGCCAACAGGCGTTTACATTCGTACGGCTTGTTTTTTGTGGGAAGCCTTTAATAAGCAAGAGTTAAAGGGCGCGCCAGTAATTACGGGGCCTATGGTTAATTTATTTGACCCCAAAAAATACATTACAGGACCAAGCATACGCAATGCCAAATGGCGAGTTAACTTCAATGGCTTGGGTTCTTTGGATTACTGCGTAACTGTTGAGCGAACCACACGTATTAATAGCCTGCTTGAATCTAATATTCTCCAGAAAGCAAATGAATTTCTATCAGAACTAGGTGGGGCCGCATCCGATAGGGCAATGTCATGGGCTTATTTAAGCGAGACCAAAAGTTCTTTTGAGATTGAGCATGAAACACCAAGCGCAACTAAAGCAGAAGCATTTGTAGAGCTGCTTAAAAAAGCACATCTGACTCCTCAATTGAATGAAGAATACTTGGTTGGATTGCAAAACACTGCCATTACAAACCCATTAGATAGGGCCGTTCATTATCGGCATGAGCAGAATTGGTTAAGTAGTCCGTTACGCGGTGCTGCTGGCGTAACCTATATTCCACCGCCACCTGAAATCGTTAATGACTTGATGAAAGGTTTGGTAGATTTTGCTAATGCCTCGCCAAAGCAGATAGACCCCTTGGTTGCAGCTGCAATTATTTCATTCGGGTTTGTTTTTATCCACCCATTTATGGATGGAAATGGACGTTTGTCCAGATTTTTATTTCATCATGCAATATGCCAGTCTGGCGCTTTAAAGAATGGCCTGCTATTGCCAGTATCTATTGCGATGAAGCGCAATGAAGATGCATACCTAGCAGCTCTAAAGAGCTTTTCTGAGCCTGCTCGCAAGCGCTGGGAAGTTATTTGGATTGATGGTGATGAATATCAAATGACCTTCAAATCAGATGATTCCTTATATCGCTATTGGAATGCCACTGCCTGTGTTGAGTTTGGATTGGAGATGGCCAAGCAGGCACTAGAAAAGGACTTAAGAGAAGAGACTGAATTCTTAGCCAAGTACGATCTTATTTACCGTGCGATTGATGGTCAGTACGATGTACGGGGCAAGGACCTCAATACCTTAATTCTGGCTTGCATGGAGCAAAACGGAAAACTATCGGCTAACCGTCGTAAGAAATTTACAACAACAGTACCTGAAGAAATATTTAATGCTATTGAGGTTGAATATGCGAAGGTAGTGGGCTGATTCAAAAATCCCCAGAGTAATTCTGTCAAGGGCACCCCAAGGGGGAGGCTTGCGAACCCTTGGCGGCCACGATTAAAGCAACGCTCTTTTATGCCCAAGGTGGCAGAGAGACGCATTGGGCATAAAGACTCATGGCGCAAAAATTATAGAAGCAGTGACATTGTATTAGTTGTCGAGTTTGCGAACTAGGATTGAAAGATTTTGAAAATTTTCATCGAAAGTTAATTTGGGGTTCGTAGTTTGTATGACATTTAAGCATTCCTGTAGGTGACTTCTTATCCAAAAAGGATTTTCTCCTACAATGCAATTTAAATAGATTAATGCAGCCTCCGGAAATTTGAGGCAAATATTGACCCTCAATAACTCTTGAATTAAATTATCAGGATATTTTGATGGCTTTAGCCAGGGACGTAGGAGTTCAAGAGCCTCCGGAAATTCATCATCCGCTGCTATGCATAATCTGCAAAAGTTTTCTGAAATTGCATCCATGTTGAACGTTTTCTTGTTCAATTGTTTTGGCCAAACATTATGGATATAGGGCTTAATCCTATGCTTCCAGAATTCAGATTTTTGATCTCCAGCACCTTCAAGATTTTGCACTAGCGCTCTTGAAGCGCTTACCAGCCCGCTTGGTGGAAGATTTCTAGTTGCAAGCGTCAACTCTTTTTGTGTAAAGCTAGCTGTAAGAATTAAGAACTCAAGGGCAAGATCATCAAATACTTAAACTCTCGCGAAGATGAGGTTGATCATTCAGCTAAGGCTCAATGCTTTTACAAATATCTGACTGATCCTTTTTATATGCAGGTGTTTGTGCAAACCAATAAACCAGAGCAATGGTAATCTACGATTGAATCCATCTACGACTCAATAGGGATGCCAGAGCCTAGCTTCGCCAATGTAAAGATCACGCCACTGAAGTCGCTTCAGCCTATTCGGGCACGAACTTCAACATTGGGGGCGCCACTCGCTAGCTCTGAAAACCCTATGGATCGAATTGCTCAGCACTTAGGCAATATGGGAATCTAAAGCGGATAGAAATGGCTCAAGAGATTTATTGAGCCATTTCTCCTGCTATAAATTTAGTCAAAGGTTTGATGTCGCCATCCACACTCGCTTTTTCAAGTGCATTCATATAGCGCTTTCTCTCGCTTACTCGAACGACCGTCCATGGGTAGCCGCCTGATGCCAATAAAGCATTCATCAAGAACCGTCCAATACGACCATTACCATCAAAGTAAGGATGTATGAATACAAATATATGGTGACCTAGAACCGCTCTTACGCAGGCTTCTGGCTCATTTTCAATTAAATCAAACAAAGCTTCCATGCTATCAAGTAGGGCTTCTCTTGGCAGGGGAGTGTGTAAGGAGTTGCGAATAAACACCGGACCCGTCCGATAACCTGCTAACTGATGGCGTTGCAAAATACCCGCGAGCACTGTTGGATTGAACATGGCGGCGTACCAGTCATGATGGCTTTTTTTGACAACATCACCTGAATTAGATCTAGCTAGAATTAATTTAATACTTTCTTTTACTTCGTTAAAGGCCAAAAAGTAGCCGCGTGCGGCTAAAGCATCTTTACTCTTTTTATCCTCTTCGCTGATCTCAGGATTCCAGCCCTCTTTGGCGATACGCTCAATCAATTCATCAGTAACTTGATAGCCTTCAATGGAGAGTGAGTTGTAGGCATCTGCTACATAACGTTCCTGAATTTGCTTCATATAGACTGCTGGGCTTTTCGGAATGCCGGGGGCCTTTGGAAAATTCTGGATAACGTCTTCACGCCACGTCGCCCACATGGAGCGAATGCGTAGAACATAAGGAGACTTTTCTCGGGACTGGCTGATAGTCGGTTCTGGTAGCTCAAATGGATTCTTGGCTTGGATGGCGTGCCCAGCCTTGTTCAGAGCCTTAATAATGCGCTCTCCGTCATCTTTCCTATTAGTAAAAGTAAGTGCGCCTGCCAAGCGAGCGGCGGCTGTTGGGAGGCAATTGCCCATCAGTAGAGTTGCCAGTAATTCTGCTGGGTCGCGTACCATCGCCAATCCAATTTCCGCCTCCATGGGATGATTAATAAAGAATTGGGGCCCCACCATACAAAGTGCTTCAGCTATTGGTAAGACTTGTAAGCCTCGAATTTCTGTGCGGGTTTTGGAGACGCGCTTCTCATCCTGATAAATAACCAGTGAGGTGTCAAATGGGAGTTTGACAATGCTAGTTCCACCATCTTTACTTACGATGGTAATTTGCTTGGGAACGGTAGTGCTACCGGTATGCAGCAGGAGTGATGCCTCGGCATTTAAGCAGTAGCGCTTACCAAAACGCTTAGCAAGATACCCAGACATAAAGGCCCAATAATTAGCATACCAAGCGGTAGAGTCGCCATCATGATCGCTAGGGTTTGAGCAAATGTACCAACCCTTCATTACCGAGCGTATAAACCCAGTTTCTAAAAGCAGGGCGCGCTGAGTGTCAGCGAGATCTTTTGATTCAATCACGCCATGATGCTTATCTTGGAGTCTTTTTAAAGCCTTTAAAGACTCAGAAAGCTTCAGAGAATCTGTACTTTTTTTGATTGACTTAGTTGCCATTTATTGTCTTAAAATATTGATTTAAATGGATTTAATACAGATAATTACTTTGTTTTTCCATATAAATTTACTTTGTTATCTAGGTAAAATCTACTTTGTTATTGTCCCACACTTGATGATAAAAGTATGTAGTCCAATAGAGGACTTATGTGGACTATGGGCATTCATTCCGTCAAGGGCACCCCAACGGGGTGGCTTGCACACCCTTGACGGCCACGACCAAAGAAACGCTCTTTTATGCCCAAGGTGGCGCAATGACACATTGGGCATAAAGACCCATAGCGAGCTAAGGAGCTAAGTAAATAAAAACCCCAGAAATATTCAAACCCCACACAAACCGCCCCAATAATCAATTCATGTAGTGAGAGCTAATCACTCAGGCTACTGCCTCACGCCATCGCGTAAAAGCTAACCGTCGTAAGAAATTTACAACAACAGTACCTGAAGAAATATTTAATGCTATTGAGGTTGAATATGCGAAGGTAGTGGGCTGATTCAAATGACCTCCTCCCATCATCGTTTCTATGTAAAACAGGGGGGGGTATTTTTTTGAATTAATGTCCATTTGTAACCCTATTTCGGACGTTCAACTCAACTATTTAGGGGTGTCTGACAGGCAGAGAACGGCCAGCAGCAGTCAGTCATGGTTGAAAATTATTGTTTTTTGGTGCAAATAGTGTGGCTGGGGGAGTGCCAATGGATATGAAGCTTATATATAATCAACATACCAATTAACCACTCGCCTTGGAGTCGAGTATGCATTTTAAGAAACTATTTACGGCCATCCTTTTTGTATTAAGCAGTTTTACAGGGGCCGTACAAGCACAAACTAACTACAACTTTAGTTTTACTATGGATTACGACCAATACTTAGGTCTAGATATTGCCGGAGGTACATTTACAGTTGATAATTCGGGAATTATTACCAACGCAACTGGATCAATAAATTACTTAAATCGATCTGATAATAGTATTGTTTCTTACGCTATTACTGGTGTTGGTGCCCCGGGCAATTACAATGATAATGTTTTCACAAATAGCTCTCCATGGGTTAGCAGTAAAGGCGTGAACTTATTAACCGGTGGACCAGTAACAACACCACCACCTAATTATGATCCTGCAGGTGTAACAAGCTTTCTTTTATCTTCTAATTCGGGCATTGTTTCTCTGACTGCTGGTGATGGTCCAATGAGCGGTACCTTAACAGTTACTGGCGGCGCCCCCGAAATCGATGGCTCGCTCGCTCCTAAAGTAGGATTCCTATTGGGATGCTTATTCCTGATGTTTGGTCGTAAGAAGCAAAATGCTGAACCAATCCTTGCTGCATAAATCAGTAGTTCAGCTTTGTTTTTAGCCCACTTCGGTGGGTTTTTCTTTATCTAGCCACCGTCTCTTATGGGTCGAGGCTGTGTAAAAACTCAAAACACTTCCATTAATTTCGATTTAGAGCGTGCACACGGGTTTTGGTTTCTCAATAAAGCGCCCTGAGGGGCTCAAGCATCCTGTTTCGGTAAATATTGGTCTTTTATTA